>CAYSWE010000437.1:0-4587 GCA_964434515.1 uncultured Phycisphaerales bacterium
AGGACCTTCGGGCGCGTTGCCAACATGCGCACCGCAGGCACCACGGGGATCAGGAGGAAGGAAACCAAACCGACCGCCCCGTAACGCAAGAAGGTGAACATCCAGAAGCTATCGACGACGACCTTCACGTCTTCACCCTCGGGCGTCTTGGGTAGCTCGATCCCCCAACTCGACCAGCCAAACCAAGGCTTCTCCCGACAGTAGTCCAGGATCTGATTCTCCATGTAAAAGCGAAACTGCAGACTCTCCGCGCGAGCCGGAGCAAGCGATTGGATCGACTCGATCAACCCACCGCCGGTGACTCCCGCGAACAGACGAAACGACACCCACACGCCAGGCAGCAGCACGAGCATCCAGACCAGCGTGCGCGACCGAAACTTGCGCATCTCCCACACGGCGGTCAAGCCGACCAGGAGCAGGACTACCGCTCCGACTGAGCGACAGGCGATCGCAACGAAGACGAGCCCCAGCGACAGGAACGACATCGGCATGCCGGCGATTTTGTTGAGGACTCTACCACGCCACAGGCAGATGCCGACAAGTCCGGACATACACATCCACAAAGCCACCATCAGCCCGTGATGCATGAACACCGTGGGCCGGTAGGTGCTGCCACGGACGGTCTGCCCAAAGCTGTGCTGGAAGAAGCCGTACACCATCCGATGCAGCTGCGGACTCATGCGAATCTCGTAGAGGCACAAGGGCGCGTAGATCAGCCCGCCGAAGAACATGGCAATGGCAATCGTCTGGAGGTCGGATGCCCTTCGAAAGAAGGCGCGCCCGGCAATGTACGGAACCATCCAAAGCAAGAATTGTTCGAGCAACTGCGACGCCGCATCGTGGATCCCATGTCCCGTCACGAGCGAGGACGCGCCCGTGCCAAGCCACAACACGAGAATCGGAAGGTCGCGCCAGCCCGGCTGAATGGATAGCACTTCGCGCATGCCGAAGATCGCGATCCCCAGACCCGCCGCGATTCCGGTCGATGTGACCTTCGTGATATCGGGAAGACCGGCCGCCAGCTCGATGCGAAAGATCGGCAGGAACATCCACCCCAGCATGTACGAAGCGAGAATCGCCCAGCGTGTGTCGAGCACAATGAACAAGACAAAACTCACGCCGATCCAGCCGAACAGCGCGATGGGGACGAGGGCTTCGATGGATATCAGGGCGTAGACGTCGGGTTCACGGACGGGCTGGAGAGGGGGCTGGACGAGATCGTCGTAGGCGGACGCAAAAAACCTCGCCGAGACCAAGGGAACAGGGGTAGCGTCTGCACCGAATGGGCACGGAGGCAGAGGTTCCTGACACGGTGGTCGAGCGCGAGCCGCTGGAGCTGGCGGTAGTCATCCTAAACTACCGCACTCCAGGCCTGGTGCGCTCGTGTCTCGAGTCATTCGTTCCGGAACTCTCGCTCGGACGTGAGATCGCGGTCGTCGTCGACAACGATTCCGGCGACGGTTCGGCGGAGAGGATCGCTTCGTTCGTGGCGAAACGCGACTGGACCGATCGCGTGCGCATCGAGTGCTCCCCTACCAACGGCGGCTTCTCCGCCGGCATGAACCGCGGCATGCGGGCCGTTGCTGCCAGCTCGTACTTGCTCCTCAACAGTGACTGCCGGCTCGAGCCCGGCACCATCGCCGAGCTGCGCGGCGCGCTCGAGGCGCACCCGAAGATCGACGCGGTCGGACCACGGATCTGTGACGCGGTCGGAAACCCCACCACCAGTGCCTTTCGCTTCAAGTCGCCCATGAGTGAGTTTATCGACGCCAGTCACTTCGGTCCCGTGACTCGACTCTTGCGCCGCTTCGATGTCCCCATACCACCGAGCGAAACCCCGCACGAACCGGACTGGATCAGTTTTGCGTGCATCCTCATCCGAGCATCGACCTTCGAACGCGTCGGCCCGATGGACGAAGGCTACTTTCTCTACTTCGAGGACCTCGACTACGGCCGCCGGATCGCAGAAGCGGGGGGCCGGGTGCTGCACTGGCCCGCCGCGCGCGTGATCCACGACGAGGGCGGCAGCACGGGGGTCGCCGACACGACCGAGGCCCTAGCCCGCCGGCCACGCTACGTCTATGAGGCGCGCGCGCGCTACTTCGCCAAACACTACGGCCGGACCGGACTTTGGTTCGCCAACCTCTGCTGGACCGCCGGGTGGGGCCTGGCACTCGTGCGCTGCGCGTTCGGCAAGCGTCGTTCGTGGTGCCGACGCGAGGCACTGGACATTTGGACGCGCGCGCTCTGCCCGCTCCAAGATCGAGCTTCGACGTGAAGCGCGTCGGCATCGTCGTGATCGGCCGCGATGAAGGAGCGCTGCTCGAGCGCTGCCTACGCTCGGCTCGTGCTCTGGACGTTCCGATCGTCTACGTCGACTCGGCATCCAAAGATGCGAGCGTGGCCACGGCACGTGGCCTCGGCATCCACACCATCGTACTCGACGCGGACACGCCTCTGACGGCAGCGCGTGGTCGCAACGCGGGCCTGTTCCATCTGATTGAAGTACACCCCGAACTCGACTACGTGCAGTTCGTCGACGGAGACTGCGAGCTCATCCCCGGCTGGCTCGAGCACGCGACCCAACAACTCGACGGCGACGCGACCCGATGGGCAGTGTGGGGAACGCTCGTCGAACGCCACCCCGAACGCTCGGTCTACAACCTCATCTGTGGCGTCGAATGGCGCTACGATGCCGAGCCCGGCGAAGTCGATTCGTGCGGCGGGGTCGTGCTGATGCGCGCCGACAAGGTCGCGGCTCTCGGCGGTTTCGACGCCACCCTCAGAGCCGGCGAGGAGCCGGAGCTGTGCGAACGAATCCGTAAGGCCGGCGGCCGCATCGTCTACATCGACGCCGCCATGGCACACCACGATGCCGAGATCACCAGCTTCGCGCAGTGGTGGCGTCGTGCCAAGCGCACCGGGCACTCCTATGCGGAGGGGGCCGCCAAGTCCCGAGCCGCGGACGGCGCGCGCTGGTCCGGATCGGTGCGGCGACTGGTGTTCTGGGGCGCCGCCTTGCCCCTCGGGATCATCGCATTCGCTTACCCGACAAGGGGCTGGTCGCTGCTCGGACTCGCTCTCTACGCCATCCCGTGTTTGCGCAGCGCCATGCGCGTGCGCCGTCGCGGCGCGAGTCTGCGCGAGAGCGTGGCGTATGGCTCCTTCACGGCACTCGACAAGTTTCCGCAGGTGCTCGGCGCGGCGTCCTATTGGCTGTCGCGCAACCGCGGAGTTCAACCGCCGCGATGACCGGCGAAGCGCACCCGGAGCGAATGGCCGAAGAGCCGCACGGCAAACGGCAACCCAACGCCAAGGTAGCGCCAAGCCAGACGCCGGGGCTCCTGCACGAGCCGATGCATCCATTCGAACCCGGCCTTCTGCACCCAACGCGGAGCGCGCGCAACATCGCCGCAAAGAAAGCTGAAGCTGATCCCCACGCCCATCCACCAAGCATTCGGTAGCGCACCGCGTAGATCGCGAATGAGGCGCTCCTGCTTGGGCGAACCGAGTCCGACGTAGATGATGTCGGGCTGAGCATCGAGCAGAGCCTGGCGCAGCTCGGCGAGTTGGATGGGATCACGCTCGAAGCCGAACGGCGGATAGTGCGTGCCCGCGACCCGCAGCCTAGGGCAGCGCCGCTGCAGCTCCTGGGCGGCGCGCTCGGCCGTGCCTTCGTCGCCACCGAGAAAGAATACGCTGTAGTCAGCCTCGGCCGCCGCGGCGCTCAGGCTCTGAATCAGGTCCGACCCGGCGACCCGCTCCGGCAGTCGACGTCCTTGAAGGGCGCTGGCCCAGATGAGCGGCCGCCCGTCCGCGACGCGGAGATCCGCCTCTGCGCAGAGCGACCGGAACTCCGCGTCCTTCTGCACACGGCGTAGATGGTCCAAGTTGGGGGTGACAATCCAGCCGCCCCTTCCCGCCCGGAGCTCGCCCACGACGTGCGCGACGGCCTGCTCCTCGGTGATACGGTGCAGCTCGAGGCCGAGCAGATCTGTGGTACTCAACGTCACGTCCCCTCGCCGCCACGTGGCGTGCGCGCATCGATCTCCGTATCGAGCGCGTGCACGGCGCGTCGCTTGCCCTTCCAGAGGAACTGCCGCTGACAACGCCGCAGGAACTTACGAAACTGCGCATCCTCATAGCGTGGCGCGCGCCGAAACATGCTCTGCAGATAGCCATGCAGCATGGCCAGACCGCCGACGATGCGCGGTGGACGCGTCATGCGAAACAGCGAACTCGCCGTCATGTAGGCCAGCCCGGTCCCCATGAAATACTGCCCGCGACCATGCCGGCGTCGCCCCTCGAGGATGCCCTTGTGACTCGAGCCCATGGCACGAAGGTGCAGGAAACGCAGGGCTTCGGAATCGAGACTCGCGGCCTTCCATCCGAGCATACGACAACGATGGCAATCAATGCCGTCCCACATGACCTCGCGCACGAACCCGCCGATCTCGGCAAAGCACTGCCGCCGGTAGAACTTGGTCATCCCCGCCGACATCTCGTCACCGATCGCCTCGCTGACAAGCTCGCCCGCAGCCTCGAAGAACGGCTTGCCGCTGACGGTGCCAAGGCGCGGATCCTGCT
>CAYSWE010000438.1:0-4574 GCA_964434515.1 uncultured Phycisphaerales bacterium
GTTCGGGCAGGACCGCCCCACGCAGCACTGTTGCACCGGGCACGCTTTGCAGTGGCACGTGCAGGAAGAGAAAGGTACCGATCTTTTTCTGGTCGGTCTGGCCTCTCAGAGCGCGAAACGCGGTAAGGATCCGGGAACGCCGAGCGACGGCGGCGGCGAATTTCTCCTTCGACCACATCAATGCCTCGTAGCTCTGCGTCCCTTGGACCAACTGCTCGGAAACGAATACTGCCACACCCTCCGTCACGCTGCGATCGAGCAGGGTCGCACCGTGCGACCGCTGCAACGTGTGGACGAACTCGTGCGCCGCGGCGAGACGCAGCGATTGGACGCTTGAAAAGGCCGCTAGGTTGAGCAGCATGCGCATGCGCCCGGTTCGCGCGTCGCTACCGATGACCCGAGCGTTGGTCCCCGTAGCGACCGTGACCACGGTGTAGACGATCGGCCTCGGCCCACTGCGGCCACCGAGCGCAGTGGCAACCCGCTGCTCGAGACGGTCCAGCATCTTCGCGAGATCGAGGTGTGCGAAGCGCTCACGCGTCGCATCGAGCATGGCGCGATCCTGGCGAAGCTGCCGGCGCGTGAACTCGAACAGGTCGACCCTCGAGTCGAGCGCCCCCACATAGACAAACCGATAACCCTGAAACCGCCGGCTCGCGTGCAGCGCGGCCTCATCCACAGACGAGGCAAACGCGTCGCTCGTCTGCCACAGGTCGCGGTCCAGGCGCACGACATGGAGCGCGGTCCCATCGACTTCGAACCGCGCCGACCCTCTGCGCAGCACCTTGCCGCGCGTCATGATGACATAGCCGTCTCGGTGCATGTCGACCTGGACGGTGATGCAGTTGTGGACGGCCTTCGCACTGGCGCCAGTCATCAGAACGAGCCGGCCGTGCCCATCCGGGTCCTTGGTGCTGACGACGATCCCCGCATCGCGAGGATACACGTGTTCGCGATAGCGAACCCCGTCGCGGCTGAACTGAATGCCAAGTCTCTGCGCGAGCCGCTTCGCCATCGGATTGTCCGCCGGTGTCCCGACAACGAGGCGGCTGGTGCCTGGCAGTTTCTGCGCGACGTCCGACTGCACGATGCGGAATCTGCGGTGCAAATAGACGCTGGCCATTCGCTGCCACGAGAATCCCGACAGCGACTCTGCGCGGCTGCGGACGAGCAGCCACGACGGAGCATCCTGGCTAGCGAGGTCTTGGCCGGCGACCAACGCCGCGAGCCCCAGAACCGAAAGAACGACGGCCGGCCGCTGACTCACGCTCGCTCCATCGCAAGCAGGCGCAGCTTCAGGCCAACTCCCGCCGACCCAAACTTACCCGGGCCGTTCGCAGCCACGACCCTGTGGCAAGGCACGAGCAAGGCCACGGGATTGCAACGCATCGCCGTGCCAACGGCCCGCGCCGCACGCGGCGAACCGGTCCGCTCGGCGAGATCGCCATAGGACTCGGTCTGCCCGGGCGCAAGCCCACGGAGCGTCTCCCAGACCTTGCGCCGGAACGGAGTCCCGCGCAGATCCAAAAGCGGCGGAAAGTAGAAGCACTGCCACGCAGCCTCACAGCTCCACTCGGCGACGAGTTCGCGGGCCTGCTCGAGCTGGGCCTCCGGATCCCGCCGGGGAACTCCAGCGTGGAGCGGACGCGCCAGCAGCCGGTCGACCTCGCGCCGAAACGCCAGCCGCGACGGGAAGCCCCCCGGAAGCGCCAGCCGCAGAACACCCAACGCTGTGACGGCGATCCGATACACACCGCCCGGTCCACGGATTCGATCGATCAGCAAGCCCATGGCGGCGCATTGTAGTCCGCAGACGGCGCGACGTTCGACTCAGTTTGAGACCATCCAAGCGCCGATAGGAAGCACCAGACGCCAGCCAAGAGCAGCGAGAAAAAACGCAGTGCCCTCGTTCGAGAATCCCGAGTTCCGGCACCCGATCGGCCACCCGGATCGGGTGTCCATCGTCGTCCCCGTGTGGAATGGGTTGGCATGGACACGCGATCTGCTCGCGACGCTGGTCGCCGAAGCCATCGCCGAAATCATCATCGTCGACAACGGCAGCACGGACGGCACAGGAGCTTGGCTCGCAGCAGCGGCTCGCAAGGACACGCGTCTGCACCCGATCCGACTGGATCACAACACAGGCTTCGCGGCCGGCTGCAATCAGGGCATCCTCGCGACCACGGGCGAGTTTGTCCTCGTCCTCAACAACGACACGCGCGTCGCGCCGGCGATGATCGACCGGCTGCTGTTCACCTGGCACCGCGTGCCCCATGCAGGGCTGGTCGCACCACTCTCCAACTGGGTCAAGGGCCGACAGTTGCTGCGCATCGAACCGGCTGCCGAAGCGCAGAACACCGGGGCGATCGAGCAAGACCTGCGCCAGGCTTACGGCGGCGGCGTCGAAGAAGTCGACTCTCTGGCTGGCCTCTGCCTGCTCGCCCGCCGCTCGTTCTTCCAGCAGGTCGGCTTGTTCGACCCCGGCTATGGCATCGGCAACTTCGAGGACGATGACCTCTGCATTCGCACCCGACTGGCCGGCTTGCGACTGCTCATCGCACGCGATGCCTACTTGTGGCATGCAGGAAGCCGAACGTTCGAGGCACTGGGCGTCGACTATGCCGAACACCTGCTCGCCCAAGAGCGCCTGCACGATGCCAAGTGGGCCCAACACCCGCTGGTTCTCGTCGAGCAATCCGTGCGGGCGGCAACCAACGGAGACGCCGGCGACAAGGAACGCGCGATCCGGTTCGCGCGCGAACAACTGGATCGCTACGACCCCGATGCGCCCGAGACGAGCTGGTTGCAGCGCGCCTTGGCCCAGCTCCTCGAAGCCGCGGACCGCCACGACGAGGCCCTCGACTCCTGGCGATGTTACCTGACCTGCCACTCGTTCGACCCCGATGCCCGCTGCCGCTATGCACTCGGGCTCTTGTGGAGCGGCTCCGAGGCCGAAGGGCGCCGTCAGTTCTCGGACGCGATCCGCTCGCGCTCGCTCGACCGCATCGGCTGCGCGAGCTTGCTCAATCTGTTCGCGAGATGGAGCCACGAGCATGGCTACCTGGACGACGCCGTCGAGAGCCTCGGCGCCGCCTTGGCGATCGCCGACGACTTCGCACCCGCATGGAACACGCAGGCAGTCTGGCACCTACAGGCAGAGGAATACTCGAGCGCCGAAGCTTGCCTGCTGCCGTTCGCCGAGCGCGACGACCCGGACATCCTCACCAATCTGGCGATCGTGTGGGCCCACCGTGGACGCCTCGCCGACGCGCGCAGCGCGTTTGCCCGAGCTTCGGCGCTTGCCGGGCCGGGGAGCTCGGCGGCAAAAAACCTGGCCCTGCTCGAGGCCCAACTCGCGCCCGAGACGCGATCACTGTGTGACGGCCAGGAACGCTATGCTTGACGCATGAATGCGCCCTTGGACTGGCTGCCGCGGTTTCCCGAACTCATGCAGCTCGAGGCTCCGGCGCAGAGCATCCTCGCGCGGGCCCGGGAGTTATCGTTCGCGACCGGACAACTCGCCTTCCGACCCGGCGACCCCTGCGAAGGCTACATCTTGGTTCTCGAAGGGAGCGTCAGGGTCTCCCAGCTCTCGGATCGTGGGCGCGAGATCGTGCTCTATCGGGTCGAAGAGGGGCAAGCCTGCATCCTCACAACGGCCTGCCTCATGGCACACCGGAGCTACGCCAACGAAGGCGTCGCCGAGACCGACGTGCGTGCGGCCTTCCTACCCGGAGCCGATTTCTTCGAACTCCTGCAGATCTCGGATCGGTTCCGCAGTTTTGTCTTCGCGAGCTTCGGCGAACGCTTGGTCGACCTCATGGCGCTCATCGACAACCTCGCCTTCCATCGCATCGAGGAGCGCTTGGCGCACGTCCTGGTCGAGTGCTGCGATGAGAACCTCCGCGTCCATGAGACCCACAAGCTGCTCGCCGACGAGATCGGCTCCGCGCGCGAGGTCGTAAGTCGCCGGCTGAAGGACTTCGAGCGACGCGGACTCCTGGCGATTTCTCGTGGAGAGATTCGGATTCTGGACCTGACGGGCCTGCGTGCGCTGTATCGACCGGCGGCTCGGTGACAAAGTCACAGATCCCGGCGCCACTCTCGGCGTAGATTCGAGCATCTCACACAACCTCGACCCGGAGCACAGCATGAAGAACGTCGGCAACATCGATCGCACAATCCGCATTGTCATCGGCATCGCGCTGATCGCCATCGTCTTCGTCGGACCCAAGACCCCGTGGGGCTGGATCGGCGTGATCCCGCTCGTCACGGCCTTCGGCGGCTTCTGCCCGCTCTACAAGCTGCTCGGCGTCAGCACTTGCTCGACCTGCACGCAGAAGACCTGAGCCAGCTGACCCTGGCATCCGTCAGTTGACGGAGCGCCCTCGCACCCACCCCGCTATGCTGCCGCGCTTGTTTTTTGGGCGACGTTGCACGGCGGGCGGGGATAGGTGAAGCAGGGACGACGATTCGCGGCGCTCGTAGACCTCGTGTGCGGTCGGCCCTTGTGGGTCGTGGCAACAGCGATCGCGCTCGCCGCCTGGAGCCTGCTCTTTGCGGCATCCCACCTT
>CAYSWE010000439.1:0-4523 GCA_964434515.1 uncultured Phycisphaerales bacterium
GGCCAGACAGCTTGGCGGCACGGGGTCGCGGCGGGTCACGAACGGGCCGCGCAGCGGCCGGGCGAGGTCGAGCGCCGGGTCGGCGAGATCGCGGATGTCATCGGCCTTGAGCCGGCTTCCCGACCCGCCGAGCGAGAGCCGCACGGAGTTGAGTTCGCTCCCGTCGAGCCCCTGGGCCCGCGCGCGTGTGGCCGTGATCTCCGTATAGATGTTGCGCTTCTTGATCTTGACCGCGTCGCCCCCAAAGTAGTCCAGTCGTCGAAGCAGACGCTCCGTGAGATCGATCGACCGCTGCTGGATGCCCGGCACACCGACGCGCGGGTCCCTCGGATCCAGGAAGAACGTCTGGATCTCGAGCGTCTGTCCGCCATCTCGGAGCTGCTCGATCATCGCCTTGGTGGCTTCGGAGACCACAAAGCTCTGGTTGCGCGACAGATCAAAACTGCGTCGCAGGCGCGGACGCGTGGTGACGAAGTTGAGCAGCAGCCAGACGCCGATGGCCAAGACCACCGTGACGAACACGACCCCGGCGATGCCGAGTCGCCGCCCGGCACCAAACCCACCGCGGCGCGTCATCGCCACTTCCTCGACTCAACGACGCGTGTGGTCAGGAAGAGGAACAACACGGTTGTCGACACATAGAAGACCATATGACCGGTGTCGATCAGTCCCCGGAAAAACCAAAACTGCCAATGGCGCAGCACGTTGGCCTGGTCCACCAGCACGGTCCAGAACGACGAGTCGACGTGCACACTCCCGTCGTACAACATCTGCGGCACCGCGAGCAGACCGATACCAAAGAGGATGGACGTCAGCGACGCTAGCAACTGGTTGTCGGTCAACGCCGACGTGAAGAGTCCGACCGCCAACAGCAACGAACCGACCGACAGCAGTCCCAGATAACTCGCTGCGATCTGCCCCAGCGGGAAGTCGATGTCGAGAAACGCCTCGAGTCCCAGCAGAATCAGAAATGTCGGTAGCCACAGCAGCGTGTAGAAGATCCACGCGCCGAGCCATTTGCCAAGCACGACCTCATGATCGCGCACGGGCGCGGTCATGAGCAACTCGAGCGATCCGGTGCGTTTCTCTTCGGCGAACGACCGCATCGTCAGAATCGGCGGCACCATGACGACCATCCACTGCGTCGACGCCGTCAGCAAGTAGTAGGTCGAAAAACTGTCGACGTCGCCGCCACGCGCGAAGCGCTGGAGAATTCCAACGACTTCGAAACCTCGAAACAGATAGAACAGAAAGAAGATGACATAAGAAACCGGACTCACCGCGAGTGACCACAGTTCCTTGCGCACCAAAGTGACGAGCCGCCCACGCGGCACGGCGAACGCGAGATCGGTGTCGGTCATGCGTTCGCCTCCGCGGCCGGCTCGAAGCTGTCCCGATCCGCTCCGGCTGTGAGCTGAAAGAACAGCTCCTCGAGCGACGGCTCGAACAGCTGGAGCTCACGCAGCCCGAGCCGCCGTGCAGCCGAACGCTCGTAGCATGCATCCAGCAACTCGTCTTCGGCAGAGTGACTCGCAAGCGCCGCCCGAGCACGGACGCGCACCGTTCCGTCCCCCGCGTCGGCGAAGACGGGAGCCTCGATCGGCAGCCCCTCGAGCAAGCCAGCGGCCTCGTCGGTGCTCGCGCGAATCCGCAGCCGGAGCTCGGCCCGACCGAGAGAACGGGCCAGGCCCTCCAGCGGGCCATCGGCGCGCAGCGCTCCCTGGTGGATCAGCAGGATGCGGTCGCAAACATCCTCGACGTCCGAGAGGATGTGGCTCGAGAAAAGGATCGTGTGCTCACCCTTGAGGCTCCGCACCAAGTCGCGGACCTTCCGACGCTGATTGGGATCCAGCCCCGAGGTCGGCTCATCGAGGATCAACAACGGCGGATTGGACACCAGCGCATCGGCCAGCCCAACCCGCTGCCGATAACCGCGCGAAACATGCCCGACCAACTTGCGGCGCACCTCGAGGACACCTGCGCGCTCCATCGTCTCCACGACCCGGGTCTTGATCTCGCGGCGCGGCACGCCCTTGAGTGCCGCCCGCCAGCGTAGGTATTCTTCGACGCGTAGCTCCGGGTAGATCGGGACGTTCTCGGGCAGGTAGCCCAGACCGGCGCGAACCCGCAGCGAATCCGCAAGCACATCGAGGCCGTGCACCCGCGCCCACCCAGAGCTTGCCGGGTGGAAGCCGGTCAGGACGCGCAGCGTCGTCGTCTTCCCCGCCCCATTGGGTCCGAGAAAACCCACGACCTCGCCAGGCTCGATTCGGAACGACACTCGATCGACCGCCCGGAAGGCGCCGTAGTCCTTCACCAGGTCTTCGACTTCGATCATTGCTGCGAGAGTAGCCGCGCCGGGTGCCATGCGTAACGGATACTTTCGGCTGTAAGGGGAGCGGAAGTTCAGCTGGCCAGTGATCCACCGGGCAGCAAGTTGCCGCCACGCAACGCTGGGATGTTGCAAAAACTCAACCTGGTCCGACCAGCCAGCCGAAAGCAAGCTCATGAAGCCTGCCCGCCTACTGATCGTCGATCCCACGAACGAAGCCGCCTGCCTCGCGGAGGCGCTCGGCGACTACGACATCGCGACGGAGCCGGCGGCCGACGCGGCCCTGGCGCGGCTCGAGGGCGAGCCCTTCGCGGTCGCGATCGTCGACCACGAGCTGGGGTCGTGCGACGGGCTCGCCTTCATGACCGAAGCGCAGCGCATCCGGCCCGAACTCGCCGTCATCCTCATCACCGGATTCGGCACAATCGAGAGCGCGGTGGCCGCGATGCGCGAGGGCGCGTTCGACTACCTGAGCAAACCGGTCATGTCCGAGGAGCTGTGCCTGGCGGTGCAGCGCGCCATCCAGCAGACCAAGCTCGTCGCCGAGAATCGCACGCTCAAGCGCGCCCTTGACCGGCGCAAGCAGCTTGGCAACATCATCGGAACCAACGATCAGATGGCGCGCATCTTCGAGGTCGTCGAGTCGGTGTCCCCGACACGCGCGAGCGTGCTCATCACGGGCGAATCGGGAACTGGCAAAACGATGCTAGCCCGGAAAATCCACGAATTGTCGTCGCGGGCAGAAGGACCGTTCGTCGAGGTCAACTGTGGCGCTCTACCGGACACGCTCCTCGAGTCCGAGCTGTTCGGACACGCCAAGGGCGCCTTCACGGGAGCGATCAAGGACAAGCAAGGGAAGTTCGAAGGTGCAGACCGCGGGACGATCTTTCTCGACGAAATCGCCACGGCGTCGACCGCCCTCCAGGTCAAACTGCTTCGCGTCATCCAGGACCGTTTGCTCGAGCGCGTCGGAGAAACGCAGACACGCAAGGTCGATGTGCGTATCGTCTTGGCGACCAATTCCGACCTCCTGCAGCTCGTCGAGGAGGGCACGTTCCGCGAGGACCTTTACTACCGCATCAACGTCGTCACGATCGAGATCCCTCCGCTGCGCGCGCGGCAGGAGGACATCCCGTATCTGCTGGACCATTTCCTGAAGACCTACACCGAATACCATGACAAGCGTGTGGAGGGTTTCGCGCCGCGGGCGCTCGACTACCTACTTTCCCACGGCTGGCCCGGTAACATCCGAGAACTGGAGAATGCCGTGGAGCGAGCGGTCGTCCTGGCGAAAGGGCCGTTCGTGGAAGTCACCGATTTGCCTCCCACGCTGACAAGACGAGAACAGCCCTTGGTCGAATTGCGGCAGGAAGCCTTACCATTGAAGAAGGCTCTCGAGGAGCCTGAGCGTCTCATCATTCAGAGAGCGCTGGAACTCAACGGCTGGAACCGGCAAAAGACGGCGGACATGCTCGAGGTGAATCGAACGACCTTGTTTCATAAGATGAAGAAATACCAGCTCTGCGACCGCGGCGGCAAAGACGCCTGAGGGCCAGATCCATTCATGCTCAGGCGTTCCATATCCGTCCTATTCCTTCTGTCCCTGCTGGGCCTCGTCATGATCGTGGTCTACGCGATCTGGAACCGCTCCGGGGCAAAAGAGACCCTCAACATTGCCGAGCAGCTGATCGAGGACTCCAAGCCACGCGAGGCGCTGGCCTTGCTCAAGCACGCCGAGCGATCGCTCGGACCGGGCGGCAATCCGGCGCAGAGGCGCCGACTCTACAAGCTGCTCTACACCGCCAATGAAGACGCCGAAAACTACCAGCGCGGGCTGCGCGATGTCGCCTCGTTGCTGCATGACTTTGACGGCCTGACGCCGGCCGAGCGCAAGTCTTTGGAGCGCGACAAGATCCGCCTGATGATCCTCTGTGGGGATCTGGATCGACCCAAGCTCGCGGCGGCGCTGCTCGAGGCGACCAAGTTCCTCGACGACGACCCGAACGATCCGGAAGTCAACGAGTTGGCGGGGCGCGCGCTGCAGGCCGTGTACTCGCGCAAGCTCAAGGAGCTTCTGACGGAGGACTTCCCGATTCACCTGCCGCCGACATTCATCCAACAGGCCCGCAAGGACATGCTCGGGTTCTTGTATCGCGAGCCGGACGACCCGATGGGCATGCGACGCAAGCAG
>CAYSWE010000440.1:0-4516 GCA_964434515.1 uncultured Phycisphaerales bacterium
CTGCAATGGGGTTGCAGAGGTCGGAGGTTCGAATCCTCTCGCCCCGACCATTTTTTGTTCAAGCGAAAGCTGATGAAGGCCTTGGATGGCGCGCTCGCCAACTTTCAGTAGTCCCTGCGTGTCGCCGCATACCAGGCGCTGTCCCAATCGGGTCCCACGGAATCCTCTGGTTCGACGGCGAGGACGGTGAGTCCTGCGGATTCCAGCGCAGTTCGAACGCGAGCTTCCTGGATCGCCCAGACGCCCATGATTGGCCGTCGGCGAATGCCGTGGTTCCACAGCCTGTGCGCGAGTCGGCGTGCCGTCAAGCCAACGCGGCGCAGCAATCGACGACGTGAGCCGGTTGGGATCTGTACCAGGAGCAGGCCACCCGGGGCGACCGTGCGCGCTAGGTCGCCCAGATACGCAAGCCCGAGCCGCGGTGGGATGTGTTGCAACGTCAGCTTGGAGACCACGAAATCGAAGTGCTGGCTTGCGACCGGCAGGCGCGTGTCGCAGCACTGGAGAAAGCTGCATCGCGACGGCGCGTGATTGTGAGCGTTGGCCCGCTCGATCATCGATACGGCGATGTCGATGCCGACCGCATGTTCGAACTCGTCCGCCAATGGGCGTGTTAGACGCCCCAGCCCGCAGCCAAAGTCCAGCGCATTGCCGCGCCCGAGCGAGGGGTGCAGTCGCGTTGCCCGGGCCAGGAGCTCTGCGCAGTCTGCCCGCCCCGTGGCGAAGAACGCGTCGGCGTCCCAGCGTCCGTCTCGCGTTTCGGGTTGTGTAAGGATGGCCCACATCGGATCGGTTGCACCGAAGTGCTCCCAACTTGTGCGCATCCACCCTGGTGCGCGAACTCGCTCGCCACGTGTCATCGGCATCTTCTCAGCAGGATCCTACGCGATGTGCGACAATCGCGCCGCGGTCGTTTCCCTATGCGTTACGCTGCTCCCTGGAGGTGATACGGTTGGCTATGAATTCCTTGTCTCGGTTGTTTGGCTGGCTGCTCCTCGTCTGCTGCGCATCGTGCCTCCGCACCAAGATCGAGAGTCAGCGTCCCGACCTGTCGATTCCGAAGGGGACCGGCAAGATCTCGATCAACATGGCGGGCACCTGGGAGATCCACGACCTCGTGCTCCTTGCCGGGCGGCGCGCCGGCGATCCTGGCAGTAGCTCTGGCAGTGGCCCGAGCAACAGTCCCGGCATTGTGCCGCCGACGAACGGCGACCGGATCGAGTTTTCGAAGAGCGAGTTCCTCAAGGGGGATGGCCTCCCGATGCGCAAGCAGGATCTCGACGCCAGCGAAGGTCGCGTCCTACGCTACTACAACTTTTTGGATGGCAAAGTCGGCCTTTACCACGTCACGCGCAAGAGCCGCCCCGACGTCGCCGACGGCGGGTCCACAGAACTCTCGATTGCCCTCGGTTCCGTGCACGCTACCGAGGTCGCGGGAGCCCTGCACTGCAAGATTGTTCGGGCACAGGTTGCGCGCGGCACGCTCATTGAGGGGTTGTATCGCTTTCGTCTGCGGCGTGTCGCCCCAGGTCGCTGACGCCGCCGTGTTGGATCGCAGACTCGCCGAAGCGGTCGCGGATCTCGTCCATGGCGCGGAGCACGTCGCGGCCCTTGTCGCGGTCGCCATCGAATAGCCCGAGTTGTCGTGCTGCGTTGGCTTCTTCGAGGTCGCTGCTACCGACGCCCAGGAGTCGGACCGGACGCCCACCGCGGACCTGGTCGAAGAGTGCGCGCGCGTGGCGGTGGATGACAAGATCGTCGTCGCTCGGCACCTCGAGTTTGACTTGGCGCACGAGCGTTTCGAATGGTGGGAAGCGCAGCTTGAGCTTGACGGTTCGGCCGACGAGCGCGGCGCTGCGTAGCCGCCGACCGACGCCTTCGCTGAGCTCGAGCAGCACGGCGTGGCACTCGCGCGTGTCGGTCAGGTCGTCAGCGAATGTGACTTCGTGCGAGATCGATTTCGCGTGGCGCGCTGATTCGACCGGGCGCTTATCGAGGCCGCGGCACAGTCGCCAATAGTGACCACCCATCGTCGGGCCGAAGTGAGCGACCAGCGACTGCTCGCCGGCGCGCTGCAGATCGGCGATGGTGCGCATGCCGAACTGGATCAGTCGCGCTTGCGTCTTCTTGCCCGCTCCCCAAAGCCGTCGGACCGGGAGCCGGCCGAGGAAGTCGATCTCAGTTCCCGGCGGCACTACGAGCAAGCCGTCCGGCTTGCCAAGGTCCGATGCGACCTTGGCGACGAACTTCGACTGCGCGACGCCGACCGAGATGCGCAGCCCCGTGCGTGCATGGACGCGTTGCTTCAGTTCTTTGGCAATGCTCGCGCCGTCGCCAAACAGCATGCGGCACCCAGTCACGTCGAGGAATGCCTCGTCCAGCGAGAGTGGCTCGATGACCGGCGTGAACTCCTCGAACGTGGCGCGGATGGTTCGTGAGATCGCAGCGTAGACCTCCATGCGCGGTCGCACGTAGATGCCATCCGGACAGAGCCTCCGCGCAACCGCCATCGGCAGCGCCGAGTGCACGCCGAACTTGCGTGCCTCGTACGAGGCGGTGGAGACGACGCCGCGCTTGCCAAGGCCGCCGACGATCACCGGCTTGCCGCGATAACGCGGCTCGTCGCGTTGCTCGACGGCCGCATAGAACGCGTCCATGTCGCCGTGCAGAATCGTGCGCGCGTCACCCATGGCCAACGATCCTACCGCGCGCGCAGCGGTGCAAGCTGACGGCCGCGGCGATTCCGCAAATCGGGCCGGCCACGCGTAGGCGCGGTCGGCCCGATGGGACTCGCGACGACTACTTGGTGCAGGCGATCTTGAGCGAGTTGCTGGTGGCGAGTTCGACGCCGTTCTTGCCGAAGCCCAGCGTGACGTCCTGCACGTAGATCGTGAGGGCGGTCCGGGCGCGAATGAACAACCGGTGGCTCGCCGCGCCGCTTCTGTCCGTGCGGAAGACTCCGATCGGGAACGGACGCATGAAGAGCGGGCACTTGCCAACCTTGAACGTCTTTCCGTCGCGGGAGACGAGCACGAGGCCCAGCGAACTCTTTGCGGCCTTGGTCAGCTTCAGGCTGATGAGGTGACCGCGGCTCGAGGAGTTCGAGGTGCCGGCGAGCGCCGGGCCGCAGCCCTCGACGCCCTTGGTGATCGTGCACTTGCCGCCGCCCGTTGAGCTGTCGGCGACGAAGGTGACGCTGGCGCCAGCGCGGTAGAAATCACGGCGGTTCTTGAGTGAGGCCTTACCGGCGGCCTGGATCATGACCATGACCGGCTTGGTGCCGAGCGCCATGTTCATGGAGGCGCGGACCGAGCGGGCGCCGGATTTCCAGGACCAGCTCTTCTTGCCGATCGTGACCTTGACCGCCGCGGCGCCACCGGAACTCGCGAAGCCACCGAGCGAGATGCTGAACTTGCCCTTGGTGGTTGTCTTGGCTCCGAATGCGAAAGCGGCGGTGTGCGAGCCGTCCTTGGCGCCGGTCGTCTGCGCGGTGCCCTTGGCAAAGATCGAGCCGGAGATCGATACGCGAGCCGCGGAATACGCGCGGCCAGTGCGGCGTGAGCGACCGACGAATCCGCTGACCGACGATCCGGCAAAGCCGCAGCGGCGGACTGCCGCAGAGACGCGCAGCCCGCGCCTGCCGAGCGCGGTGCCAGCCTTGATGGTCTTGGCGTCGCTGTTGCTACCGCAGGCGACCTTTGCGCCCATGGCGGTCGCGGTCTTGCCCGTGAGCGTGAGTTGCGCGGCCAGGCCGCTAGAGAGGAGGAGAACGGAGGCTAGGGGGAAGAAATGCTTCATGTAGGTGGCTCCTTCGATGGAGAAGCGCGCTCGGAAGGTGGCGCAGTTTGGAAACTGCCGCGATTGTCTGCGGTGTCCGTTTCGGGGACAACTGCCTGGGCAAAAAACGGCGTCTCCTTGAGTCGCGATGCGCGGCCTGTCGACGAGACACAGGCATCGTCCGAGCGATTCGGTTCGCCGGAAGATGCCTGTGGATCGGCTTACCGCGGCGCTATGAGGAGATGATGACCGACGTTTTCCACGCGATCGTGCTCGCCCTGGTTCAGGGGATCACGGAGTTCCTGCCTATTTCGAGTTCGGCCCACCTGATCGTGGTGCGACAATTTGCCGGCTGGAGTTCGGAGAGTAGCGTGTCGTTCGACGTGGCCGTGCACGTCGGCAGCTTGGCCGCGGTCGTTTGGTACTTTCGCGAAATGCTGGGCCGCATGGCAGGCGCTTGGTTTGGTTCGCTGACCGGCAAGCGCGACGGCGGGCTGGATGCGCGGATGGCTTGGGCTGTGTTGCTCGGCACCATTCCTGTGGGCATCGTCGGGCTGCTTGGTAAGGACTGGATTCAGAGCACGCTGCGCACGACGGTCGTGATTGGTATCGCGTCGATCGTATTCGGCGCGCTGCTCTACGTTGCCGACATCGCGGGTCGGCGTCAGCGCGGGCTCGAACAACTCCGTTGGTCGGACGTGTGGATCGTTGGCTTCTCGCAGTGCCTCGCGCTGATTCC
>CAYSWE010000441.1:0-4511 GCA_964434515.1 uncultured Phycisphaerales bacterium
AGGGTGTTCTTGACCGCGAGCGGTGTGCGCCCCATCGAAGTCAAGTCGGGCGCCACGGGCTCGCTGGAGTTCGGTCGGTCGTGCGCCGGGCTGGAGTCATGGCAACGCTCGCTTGTGATCACAGCACGCTGGCTGCCGCATGGTATGCGACGCCGTTGCGGAGAGGTCGTGCAAGCAGCCTCCGGCGGAGGGCGAGGCGGCTGCGGGCAGGGCGAGTAGGTTGGGAGACGAACCGGCAGCAACCGAAGCGAAACGCCTGCGTGGATCCGTGAAGGCGTACCGATAGCTGCGACACACCCGCAGCTGTGGCGTCCTTTGCTGTTCCAATGCCATAGTCGCCGAACAGCCCTGGAGGCAGATGAGCCTGAGCTATCCCTGGAGCCTGGGTCGGCAGGCCGTGGATCCTGGAGAAACGCGATCACTCGGCGCAGGACGTGGACGCGGATTCCGAGCGGGCCCTGTTTCCGCTGCCGGCGCGCATCGTCAGGGAGCCGCCGCAAGCTCTGCTTTGCCCGCACCCTCGTGCTCAACCAGTGGCGGCTCTCACGTTCGGGGTAGAGCGTTGGAAACAACCTGGTGCGGATTGACGAGGTCCCCCCCAGGAATTCGAAGTTCAGGGGCCAATGGTGGCTCCCGGCGGGCTGCCGGATTCTAGGTGGGAGTCGACCATCGACGCCCGACCAACACCCTCTCCGTGGTACTCGGAGTCCCTCCCCGGATCAGGAGCCGAGATGCCCGCAAAGCCCGAAAACCCGTGCGAACGCTGCCGTTGTATTTGTTGTTCGAACTGCGCCGGCGCCTGCTGGCCGCCTTCGAGTCCGCGCTTGCTGCCGACGACCCAAAGCAGCGCGCTCTCGTTGACCCGGACCGCGGCGCGGTCGCGGCCTTGATCGCGGACTTCCTCGCCAGCCAGCGGCTCGAGCGGATGACCGGCACCTACGAGCGCGCGACGCTCGGCGGGGGCCCAGCCGGCTGCCTCGTGCGCTACCTCGTCGGCAAGAAGCCGGAGCTCGCTGGCGAGACATGGCCGGCCGAGCGCGTAGCACCGAAAAACTGGTCCGCGCAATCCAGCACACCGAACGAACCCACGTTCCTCCGCTTCGAGCTCGAACACAACGAACAACTGTTCCCCGCGACGGACGCAGTGGCCTTCCTGGTCTGCAAGATCGACCACGACGAGATCGCGCAGAGCGATACGCAGGCAACACTCGTCGGCGGAAGCTGGAGCTTCGAGTTCGAGATCGACCCGAAGGCCGCAGCGCTCGGCGCAAGCGACTTCGAAGTCTGGCTGCTACCGCCAACGACGGACGACTTCGCTCGGGCCTAGGCCTTGCTCAGGACCGACGACGAGCCCAGCCGCGCGGGCCTGCGAAGTCGCTGGAGAAGCTCCGGCTCCAGGCCAGATCGACAGCGGTCTGCATGGCAACGACATCGGGCACAGCTTGGAGCAGTTCGTGTGCGAAGCCGCCGGCCAAGTCGCAGGCCTCGAGCACGACCAGGCGGCAAGCCGGCGCCAGCGCCTCGGCGAGCTTCTCGAGCAGGACGCCTCCCACGGAACTCGTTCGGTCTTCACTCGATCGCACTTCGCGCGACGGTAGAGTTCCCCAACTTGGGCGGACACTGGGCTAGGATTCCGAGTCGAACAGAGGATCCCTGCAAAGGCTCGTCAACGAGCGAGCGAGATCTCGTCCGCCGGATGGGTGAAGGTTGATGACACCAAGAGTTTCGGAGAGCCAGACCAACTCACTGCAGTTCGGAGTCGTGCTTCTGGCATGCCTGCTCCAACCCGGCGGCGGAGCGATTGCCCCTTCACGCGGCACCGCGATTTGGCACGGCGCCGCAGCGCAGGGGGAGCAATCGACCGCGGCCATCCAAACGGCGTTTCGCAACCATTGCGACTACTTTGCATCCGAGATGCGGCGGCGACTGGCCAAGGACAACGACGGCAACAGCGACACATACGTGCTGTACGATGTCCAGATGCACATGCAGAATGCCGCCATCTATGCAGACGAGCGGGACGATCGGAAAATGCTGACCGTACTGCTGGACCTCTGCATGATTCCGTTTGAACGGCAGTTCCTGAGCAAGGGAAAATGGCTCAACAATCGGTACGGCCTGGTCGGTGTCGAGGTCGATCTGTGCATCGCGCAGTATTTCAGCCTCATGACACGGGTCTTATCGGCCTGCCAGCGACACCGGATCTCGATGGATTTTTCGAAACGGGAAATCGCGATTGTCGTCGACCACATCGATCATTGGATCGCAGTGCCCGTAAATCGGAATCGGGTAGATGATCGGCATTTGTTCTTTGTTCAATCCATACTGCAATTCTCTGACTACCTGAAAAACGCCGGCGAGTCGACGGTCCTTCCGGAAGGCTGGAGGAGGTACGTCCAAGACTACTTGGCAAAGAGCATCGAGCCCAAGTGGGAAGTGGTCCCGCATACGGTCGGCGGAAAGCGGGTCAACTGCTGGATGCTGGACCGAACGGGATGGGTGGACCATCCAGACAACCGATTCGCCGGGTATGGCCGTGAAATCACGCGGAGCAGTTCGGATACCGACCCGAAGGCCATGTTCCGCGCCGATGGCACTGTCAAGCAGCCACCCAAGAAGCTGCCCAAGGTCGCCACCGACGTGTCGCACGCGCGGCGGTTCAACTGGTTCTTTGAAACGGTACAACGGTTTGGCCGGCCATTCGATGTAACGATCGGGGACGCAGCACTCCAGGGTTGGGCCGACAATCTGGCCTGGCGAGTGTGCCGTGGGACACTGGACAACCCGCACTTCACCGTGTTTTCGGATGGAGTCGATGGCTGGTATCGCGTGGGATACGCCGGCCGAAAGAACTTTGGTTACACCCTCGGCGACATGGATCTGCACTTTGTCGCCAGTTCGTACGGGATGTTTGGCGTCTACAACCCCAGGATTCGCCAGTGGATCCGCGCCTGGGCGGCCAAACACCAATCGGCGCTCGATGCAGATCACGGCGGATATGCACTCGACTACCAAACCTCGCTGGCGATCGACCTCCGCCAACCGCTGGCCGGCATGGACAAGTGACCACCGATGCGCGACACCAGTCTGGTCCGAGCCCTGCTTCCCTCAACGGTGCCGCTTCCGATGGGGAGGTTCTCGCGAATCGCATCGGCGTAGTTCAAGCGCTCCTGATGCTTGTCGATGTAGGTGATGGCGTCGCGGTCCGGCTGCTTGCCGGTGTGCCACTTCCGCTCGCATCCGGATTGGACCAGCTCTTCGAGGATGTCTCGGGCGGCACGTTTTCGTCGTCGAAGATCGCGTCGCCATCCCCACAAGACGCCATTTGCCTTCTCGTCTCCAGAAAGCACTTTCGCGGCTGGACTGAACTGGACCGAAAACATCTCCGGGGCGCCAGCAGGCGTTGGTCACGGGCTACACCAACTGGGAAAGCAACGTTAGCGCGGGCACCTTCACGGGGTCGGTTTCTCGGAAGCAGTCCGCATCGACGAACGGAAGGTCTCGAACCACTTGGAAGGCGTGCTGCGTGCCAAGGACCTTGTGATAGTGGAGCAAGGCCGGGGACAGCCCCGGGCTTGGGCTTGTCTTGGCCTCGACGAGCATCCACGGGGAATCATCTCGAACTAGGAGGAAGTCGACTTCGCGCTTCTCCTTGTCCCTAACGAAGAAGAGGCGGACGTTCGCGCTGCCCATGTCCGTCCACGCATGGGCGGCCTTGAGCAGAGCGCTAGCCACGAGGTTCTCGAAGCGCGCTCCCGGACTACGAATGCCGGCCCAGTCCCACAGGTAAAACTTCGGTTCCTTGCGCAGGGCACGGCCGAGGTTCTTGTGCCAGGGCTTCACGGTGAAGCAGAAGTAGAACGTCTCGAGAAACTCGAGACCTGACCTGCGCGTTCTTCCAGCAGTGCGGCGAGCATGCGAACGCGCGCCAAATCCTGGAGATTGGTACCGTCCCTGAGGTCCTCACGAAACAGGAGGTCGACGCGTGTGCGACGCCACCGACGGGTGAACTCCTCGTCTGACTTGCGGAACGGCTCGGGGAACCCACCATGCACGAGTAGCCGCTTGAAAATCTGCTCCCCGAGGTCCTGCGGCGCGGGCGGCCGGACGGTGGGCGAGTGCGGGTGGCCGAGTTCCGCGACACTCAGCGGGTGCATCCGCAGCGGGAAGTAGCGACCCATGAGGCTGTCGCCACCTCTGCGATACCCATCCAATCTGGCGCTACCCGTGACTACGATCCGGACACGACCCTCGTATCGATCGAAGAAGCCCTTCAGGAAGTTCTTCCACTCAGCGAACTTGTGCAACGCATCGAAGATGCAGAGCGGCAGCGCGCCGCTGAGCGCGTCGAGCCCAAGTTCGTCAGCAACCGCTTGCTGTCCCGCAAGGATGAGCCGTCGGCCATCGTCGGTGTCCCAGTTGAAACACCGGGCACTCGGAAACTGCTCACGGAGGCTCTTCGCGCTCGTGCTCTTGCCCACCTGTCGCGGCCCCGAAAGGAACAGCATCTG
>CAYSWE010000442.1:0-4506 GCA_964434515.1 uncultured Phycisphaerales bacterium
CCCGCGCATGCCGGGGTGCGTCGATATCGAAGACGTAGGTCCCAGGTTGCAGACCCTCGAGGACGAACTTGCCGCCCGCGTGGTTGCTCGGCTTGGGGGCCCGTCTCGGCGCCTCGCCGGAGCCGCCCAGGCGCGCTGCGAGGAACGCCTGCTGTTGCGTGCGTCTTGCGGCAAGCTCCGCGCTCTGACTGGAGTCGGCGCCGCGTCGGCCACGGTCGCGCCGGCCGCGATCCGATCTGCGGTTGCCACGGCCAGGGTTGCCACGGCCGCGGTTCCCACGGCCGCGGTTGCCCCACTCGCTGGTGCGTCGTGCCTTGATGCCGAAGCTCTCGATCGGGTTTCCTGTGTGGGCGTCGACGACCACGCCGGTCACCGCGATGCGCCGGTAGAGTTGGATCCGGATCGTCGGCGTCTTGGCTGGGTCGATGGGGTCACGCGCCTCATCGATGTAGCGCTTGTGCTGGACCGACAGCCGAACCATGCCGGTGGGCAGCGAATCGAGTTCGAAGCGTCCCTGACGGTCCGTGCGAGTTTTCCGCGGCGTCGCGGTCGGGCCGCGATTGCGGCCGCGGCCCGGCGTGTTCCGTGGTTGCGTGTCTTTTCGAGACGCCGTGCCCTCGACGCGAGCGTTGCGAATCGGCTCGCCGGCCTGATCGGTGATGACGCCGCTGAGCGTTGCCCCCAGCGCGAGGACGACCTTGCCACAGTCGACCCGCGCACCGGGCTTCATCGCAAGCTTCTTCGATCGGCCGTCGAGATACGTCTTGGCGGTCACCGTGAGGCGGAACTCGCCCGCTGGCAGATGCGCCATCTGGAAGCTGCCTCGCGGGTCGGTCTTGCCGATGCCGATCAGCTCCTGGAGCGTGCGCTGCGCGTTGTCGATCCAGCGACGTCCGCGCCCAAAGTTCCCGCGTTCGTCGGCCGGTTCGAAGCGCACCTCGGCGCCTTCGATCGGTGCGCCGGCAGTCGAGAACACCGAACCATACGCCACGCCGCCGAGCTCGAGTCGAATGTCGCCGAGCACGAGCTTGCCGTTCTTGGCCACCCACTCTCGTCGGGCGACCTGGGTTGCAAAGTCCTTGTGCGTTACGCCGACGACGATGGTCGATTCCCGGAACGCAGGTCCGCGGAATGAGAACCGTCCGTCGGTGCCCGTCTGTACGGTCTTCGGCACTTTGCGCAGTCGGAACAACTCGCGCCAGTCGCGCCGCCCGCGTCGGCTTCGGCCGAGCGCCCGGCCGCGATCGCGGAACAGTGCGGCGAGGCTGCGGCGCAGGAACAGATGCACGTCGGCCTTTGCGACCGGCGCTCCGCCCTTGGAGACGACGCGGCCTTCGACCACGAGCTCGGCACGATCGTCCGGGGTTTGGCGGTTGCCCTGCTCGGCCACGGGGGCGTCCTCGAGGGCGATGCGCGTCGTTGTCTCGCCGGGGTTGGATTGGAGTGCATCGGCCGAAGCAATCTCCGCTAGCTCCTCGTCGACGGTCTCCAACTCGTCCGCAGTGAAGCCGACGCTGCCGTCCACGGTCGTGTTGTCGCCGGTGAGCAGGAGCCATGCGCCGGCGCCGAGGGCGGCCGCGAGGAACAGCGTGAACGTCAGCTTCTGCGTGGAACTCATGGTTTCGGGCCTGCTTGCGGGCTGCCGAGCGTTCGGCTTTGAAGCCGTAGATACGGTCGCCGGGGCGCTTCGGCGAGTCAGTTTCTCGAGACTGGGCGCCCGTGCACGTCGAGCTCGGTTGGTTTTGGAAGCTTGAGGCCGGCGATCTGCTCGAGAATGAGCCTCTTGTCGCCCACCAAGAGCAACATGGCGTTTTCTATCGGGAGCGCGTCGTGCGCGATGGCGTTCATCTTGCTGGCATCCAGGTGCTCGATCTTTGCGAGTTCTTTGCCGAGCGCGTCGAAGCCGAGCCCGTTCCGTTCCAAGCGGATCGCTGTGTCGATGCACCCGGACAACCCCTCGAGCGAGGCGACGAGGCTCTGCCGGTTGGTGGCGCGCGCCTTCTCCGCCTCCGCCGGCGTGACATCGCCGCCGCGCAGGCGCTCAAACTCGTGCAGGAACTCGCGAATGGAGTCCCCGGTGTGCTTGGCCTGCACGCTTGCGACGGCAACAACGATTCCGGTCGTCGGCCACATCACGAAGCCCGAGCCAGCACCGTATGCGTAGCCGTGCTTTTCGCGGATGTTGGCGTTGAGTCGACTGGTAAAGCTGCCGCCGAGCAACGTGTTGAGCGCGTTGTAGGTCTCGCGCTCGGGGTTTGCATAGGCGGGGCCCGGCATCACGAAGCGCACCACCGTTTGCACGGCATGCGGGCGATCGACGATGAAGACCCGCATCTTCTTGCGCGGCGCGTCTTCGATCGTCGGCGGGATGCCGGCCATGGCGTTGTCCTTCCAACTACCGAGCGCCCGCTCGAGCTGCGCCTTGGCCTGATCGGCGTCGATGTTGCCGGCGAGGAACAGAATCGTCTGGCTCGGCTGGAGCAGCTCCTTGTAGCGTGTTCGAACATCATCGCTGGTGAGGTTGTCGACGGTCTCACGCGTCCCCGCGGCCGGACGTCCGAGCGGATGCCCCTTGCCGAAGAATGCCAGGGTTCCGACCAGCCGCGACACCTGACCTGGATTGTCTTCATTGCGCCGCAGCGACTGCAGGTGGAGCGACTTGATCCGTGCGAACTCCTTGGCCTCGAGCCGCGGCGCTCGCACGGCGTCGGCACACAGCGCCAGCGCAGCGGGGAACTTGCTTGCCAGCGACTCGACCGATACGACGGTCGAGAGCCGGCCAGGCGCGACGCCGATCGTGGCGCCGAGCCGATCGAGCGCACTGGCGAACTGCAGCGCGTCGCGTTCGCCGGCTCCTTCGGTGAGCATCTGCGCCATGAGGTTGGTTACGCCAGCCTTCTCCGGAGGCTCGCTCATCGAGCCTTGACGGATCAAGAGCGAGGCACGCACGAGCGGCAGGTCGTCGCGCTGCCAGTGGCGAACCTCGATGCCATTCGAGAGGCGAAACGTCGTGGGCGAGGCGATGCCGAAGGCGTGCGGTTTGGCGATCGCGGGGCGCGCATCGCGCGGGTCCACTTGCGTCTTGGGCTGTGGCAGGACTGCGACCTCGAGCCGATGCTTCGTGCCGAGGACCTGGCTCGCGTAGGTCTGGATCTGGGCGATCGTCTGACCGCGGTAGCGCTCGAGGTCGAAGGCGAAGCCGTTGGGCTTGCCAAGGTGGAAGTTGTAGAGGTTGAGGCGGTCGGCGCGCGCCCGCAGCGACTCGAGTGACGACACACTCTGATACTCGAGCTTGGTCTTTTGGCGTTCGAGTTCGTCGGCCGTCGGTCCCTCGCTGATGAGTCGCGCGAGCTCCTCATCGATGGCCTTGCGGATCCGTTCCAGGTCGACGCCGGGCGCGGCGATCGCTTGGATGCGGAACTCGCCGGCGAGTGCACGCGAGTACTGATAGGCGGCGACCGAACTCGCCAGCTTGTCGTCGTAGACCAACCGCTTGTAAAGCCGGCTCGACTTTCCGCCGGAGAGCAGCGCCGCGATCAAGTCCATGGTGGCGTCGCCGGGCTTGAAGAACGCCGGGCTCGGCCAGATCAGAGAGAGCCTTGCGAACTGCACGCGGTCATAGAACGTCGCCTTGCGTGTCTCTGTGAGCTTGACCGGCGGGACGGCGCGGCGCGGCACGACTTTGCCGCGTGGCAGTGTGCCAAACCACTTGGCGATCAGCGGCTTGATGGTCTTGGGCTCAAAGTCACCGGCGACGACGAGCGAAGCGTTGTTCGGCACGTAGTAGGTCGCGAAGAAGTCCTTGACGTCCTGGAGGCTTGCCGCCTCGAGATCGGTGTGGCTACCGATCACGCTCGTGAAGTATGGGTGCGCCGGCGGATAGAGCAGCGAACTCAGTGCCTCCTCGGCCTTGCCGTAGGGGCGCATCTCGGTGTTCTGCCGCCGCTCGTTGCGCACGACATCGCGTTGTTTGTCGAGCTTTTCCTGGGTCATCGCCTTGCCGAAGTCCTCGAGCCGGTCGGCGTCGAGCCAGAGCAGCGTCTCGAGCAGATTCGACGGCCCGAGCGAATAGTAGTTGGTCCGGTCGTTGGATGTCGAGGCGTTGTTGTGGCCCCCGCCGGCCTCCATCAGGTCGTCGAAGCCCGATCCCGGCATCCGCTTGGTCCCCATGAACATGAGGTGTTCGAACAGGTGGGCGAAGCCCGAACGATGCGGTTGCTCGTCCTTGGATCCGACGCCATACCAGATGTTGACCACGACGGACGGCAGGCTGTGGTCCTCATGGAGGATCACGTCCATCCCGTTGTCGAGCGTGTACTTCTCGACTTGGACGTCCTGCGCGGACAGGGCCGCGCACGCGGCGAGAAAGAAACCAGGGATCACGGCAGTGTGCATGCCAAGGAGTCTAACGGCTTCTCTGCGGAGTTCGTCGTCGCATCGGTCGATTGCTTCACCAGGAATCGAGAAACGGCGATAAATTGGCAAGCATGATTCGACGATGTGTGT
>CAYSWE010000443.1:0-4502 GCA_964434515.1 uncultured Phycisphaerales bacterium
GAGCCCCTCCCGCATAAGGCAAAGGTCGGTCGCCGAGACCTGGCGATCCCCGACCGGGCCCCGACGGGGCCGCGGAAAGAGTTTTGGCAGCAAACCGCTCTTACCGAGCATCCGGACCAGCTCGCGGTTCACGCGGCCGTGCTCGGCATGCTCGAGCAGCGGCAGCAACGCCCGCTTGGCGATTGCACGCGCCCGCTCGCGGAGTGCCGCTTGCTCCGGGGTGATCGCGAAGTTGGCCATTACCGCCACCGTAGCACCCGATGGCAACCGGAACACGCCGGAAGCATCGGTGACATTTTCGGTTCGACCGGTAAGGTGGTCCGCCCCCTTCTCCAGCTAGCACAACTCGTTCGACCCGACAGGATGTTCTCGAAGCAGCACCAGGACATGTCCCTCACGCAGACCGCCCAGCTCCTGGACGTGCCCGAGCAGGCCGTCCTACGGTGGGCGCGCGAGGGCGAGCTCCCGAGCAAGACCCACGCGGGCGAGGTCCAGTTTCGCCGCGGCGATATCGAGGCTTGGGCCGGCCGGATGGGCATGCGCCTGCGCGAATCGAGCACCGATGGTCGCCCAGCCCCAAACGCGCTGGCAAACGCGATTCGCGAGGGCGGGCTATTCGTGGTGCACGGTCCCGACAGTGCGGAGGGCGTGCTGACCAGCATCATCGAGCAGTGCATCGACGGCCAATGCGGAGAGCCACTGCCGGTCGGCGCTGCCGACCTAGTGCAGAGCCTGCTGGCACGCGAACGACTCGCGAGCACGGCGGTCGGCGAAGGAATCGCGATTCCGCACCCGCGACAGCCAATTGTAGACCTGCCGGCTCCCCGCGTGCTCGTCGCGCACGTGGCGCCCCCGGTCGACTGGAACTCGCTCGACAAGGTCCCGGTCCAGCTCGTGATCGTGGTCTTGAGCTGCTCGCTCAAGGGGCACCTGGACATGCTGGCTCGAGTCGCGCACGCGCTGCGCGCCCCGACGCTGCGTGCAGCACTCTTGTCGGAGCCCGACCTGGACAATCTCTGCACGGCAATCGAGGACTGGCCCGAGTAACGGCCCGCGTGGGGCGCGTCCTCACTCCTCGCGTCGAGGCCGGCGCCGTTGCTGCTTGTGCTCCGCACGCCGACGCTTCTCGCGGAGGCGACGCTCGTTGGAGCCACGCGTCGGGCGCGTCTTGACGCGGCGCTTCTTTGGCGTCAGCGCAACCAAGATCAATCGCCTCAGGCGCGCGTAGAGTTCTTGCCGGTTGCGCTCGCGCTCGCGATGCATGTCGCAACTCAGGAGCAAGTCCCCCTCGCTGGTCATCCGCCGCCCAGCGGCCTCGGTGATCCGCGACTTCTGTCGTTCGGTCAGGACAGCGCTCCGCGCGAGCGCAAAGCGTAGCTGGACGCGAGTCTCGACCTTGTTGACGTTTTGTCCTCCGGGGCCACTCGATCGGCTGTAGTGAAAGCGGATTTCGCCCTTCGGCAGGACGAGGCCGGGACCAATCTCGAGATCATCCATGCTGGCCTACCCGCCCCACAGACGTCGCGGAACGTTCGATATTGCCGCGCCGAGCGCCGGATCGAGGGCCCGCCTCCCGGCCATCCAAGCCAACAACGATCGACGAGCGGTGCGACTTTGCTGGTTTTCTCAGATCGATATTCATGGCTCAGGCCTGCTACGCTCCCCGGCGTCACTTTAGCAGCAGTCCATGAACACACAGATGCCCGCCGCTCGGATTCCCAGCCCACAATGCCGTCTCTCGACCCTCCTCCTCATGGGAATCGCTTGCTCGATCCCGGCGTGTGGCGCACAGCGCGACACGACGCCAGCCGGGATCGCCCACTCGATCAGAAGAATGAGCGTTGGCGCGAAGGTCAACCAGTTGTTCTTTGTGAGAGTCCGCACCGCCGAGATCCAGCCAGGCAGCGAGGCGCTTGCCGAGATCGGAGACCTCATCCACGAAGGTATCGGCGGCGCCGTCCTCTCCGCGAGCTCCCTTCAGGAAGCGGACCGCGTTGCTCGGACATTGGACGCCCTAGCGGAGCAACCCCTGCTCTTTGCAGCGAACTTCGAGAGCGAGTGCGAAACGGACACCCGCAGCAGCGCCGACCCTAGGACTCGGTTCCCGGATGCGCTCGGGATCGCCGCGAGTGGCAGCCCCCGCCTGGCGCAACGCGTCGCACAGCAGGCCGCGCTCGAACAACGCGCCGTCGGAATCGATTGGACCCTCCGGCCGACGCCGAGCACGGATCGCTTCGGTGATCGCGCCGCCCACGTCACGCGTTTCTTTCGCGCGACGACCCGCGGCCTCGAGGCAGCGGGGATGACCAGCCGGCTTGGCTTCGGCGGCGCAGTGCTCGAGAACACAGGGACCGCAGCGCGCACAGCCGTGGACAAGCTCCACGCTGGCGCCGGAGTCATGCTCGTGTCCAAGAGCCCGGCTGCGACCAGAGCGACAATCCTGCGCGCCATCGAAGATGGCAATCTGTCCGAAGACAAACTCGACGCGGCGGTCGCCCGCATCATGTTGCTAAAGAAGCGGGCCGGAGTCCTCGCGAACCGCGTGCGGGAACGCGCCCCAACCGACTGGAGCGCAATCGGCCGGCCCGAGGCACGGGCCGTCGCCGACGAGGCAGCGCGACGGTCCCTGGTGCTGATTCGAGATCGAGCTTACTTCTTGCCGATCCGCGACGTGGGCAACCGACCGCTTCTGCTCAGCGTTCGTGGACGTTCCCGCCACAACGCTCAGAGCTCGCCGAGAGAGCATGGCGCCGGCAGCGCACTCTTCGATGCGCTGCGCAAGCAAGACCCCCGCTTCGCACGAATCGTCGTTACGCCGGATCGACCCGAAGCGTTCCTGGAGCGGACACTCCGTCGCTGTCGATCCGCCTCGACGCTCGTTGTGGCGCTGCATCGCGCCACGCTGTCCGAAGCTTCGATGGAACTTCTACGAGCGTGTGCCCGCATGGGCCGAACCGTCTTTGTAGCCTTCCGCGATCCTAGCCCCCTCGCCAAGCTACCAAAGGCGACGAGTTGCCTCATCGCCGTGGGTGCGGGCGCGCCGGTCGAACGGGCCGTGGCTCATGCGCTGTTCGGTGCAGCGACGATCGACGGCCGCATGCCAATCTCGGTGGCGGGCCTCGCCCGCGTTGGGGACGGGATCACGCTCGGCTCCGCGACCGACTCGCTGCGCAAGGCGCCGCCGATCGAACAGGACCTCGAGTCGAGCCTCCCACAACGCGTGCGAGAGTTCGTCGAGTGGTCCATCGGACAGAAGACCTTCCCCGGCTGTCAGATTGTCGTCGCACGACGCAACGCGATCGTTCTCAACCAGGCCTATGGCACGGAAACCTACGCCGAAGACTCAGCGCGGATCTCGCGCGCTACACGCTATGACCTCGCTTCCCTGACGAAGATCGTAGCCACGACTCCGGTGGCCATGGTGCTCCACTCAAACGGGAGCCTCCGGCTCGACGCCAAGGCTGCGGACATCCTTCCGAGCTTTCGTGGCAGCGCATTCCAGGACGTCACGATCGAACAACTGCTCACACATAGCGCCGGCTTTCCGGGCTGGCTGCCCCTCTACAAGGGCGCGCGCGGACGCGACGCGATCCTCGACAAGATCCTGTCGCAGCCAAAGGCCTACGAACCCGGAGCACGGTGGGCCTACTCCGACCTAGGATTCATCATGCTCGGGGTGACGCTCGAACAACTCGGTGGAGCGACGCTGGATCGACTGGCCGAGAAACTCGTGTTTGCTCCACTGCGCATGCGCGCAACCTCGTTTGGGCCGCTGCCGGACACCGTCGCGGTCGCGCCCACCGAGATCATGCCCGGGCGTGGACTGGTGCACCGCACGGTGCACGACGAAAACTCCGAGGCGTTCGGTGGCGTAGCCGGACATGCGGGGCTGTTTTCGACCGCGGCCGACGTCGCCCGGCTCGGCAGGTGCATTCTGGCCGGCGGCATCCTCGACGGTGTCCGCGTCTTCGATCGTCGGACGGTGGACCTCTTTGCCAAGCGGACATCGAAGGTCCTCGGCTCAAACCGCGCCCTCGGCTTCGAGACCCCATCCCCGCAGTCCTCGGCCGGGCGGCTGATGTCGAAGAACTCCATCGGGCATACAGGATTCACCGGAACGAGCATCTGGATGGACCGCGCCCGTGATCTGCTGATCGTGTGCCTGACCAACCGAGTCCACCCGACGCGTGCCAATCACAGAGTCCAGGCGTTCCGCCGAGCGCTCCACAACCTCGTCATCGAGCAGATGCAGATCGACTACTGGTCGCGCTGATGCCGCGCGGCCTTGCGATACGTATCCAGCGCCCCCTGCAGACTCTGCTTCAGACGCCCCTCGGCCAACGCCACCGCTTTTTCTTGTAGCTCGAGCGCCCGGCTGACGTCGCCCATCAGAAAGTGCGTCCGAGCCAGGGTATCGAGAATGTTCGGGTTCTTGTGCTTCTCGAGCCTACTGGCGTGCGTCGCGGCATAGAGCGCCAACATGAGATCGCGCCGGTCCAGCT
>CAYSWE010000444.1:0-4459 GCA_964434515.1 uncultured Phycisphaerales bacterium
CGACGAGACGCACGCCAACGCGACCGGCTGGAACGGAAGTGAAGTCTAGCACGTGGTTTACGGGCAAGTGACGGCGTTCTGTAAAACGCGAGGCCGTATGCCAGATCAGGACATCGCCGGGGCGAGTCGTGCGCACCTCGATCGTTCCCATGGGCGGCGGCCATCGGATCACGATCCGGGTCGGGTGAGCGAGCGTCGGCTCCAGCCTGGCGAGCTGGATGCCGCGCCTCGTGAGCAGGCGGATCGGCGTCGCCGGGAGTTCGCTGGCGTGGAAGTGTCCCTGGGCGTCCGTCCGGACGCTGTCGAGCAACGGGCCCGGCGCGTCCGGGACCGTGCGGGCGAAGCTTAGCTCCACTCCAGCGACGGGACCGTCCGTCGCCCGGATTTCGCCGTCCACCACGGCGCCAGGGAGCAGCGTGACCGGGAACGGGCGGTGCACCGGACCGCAGAGTACTGCATCCAGACGAATGGGTTGGAACCCCGGCGCTCGCAACTCCAGGGTGTAGCTTCCCTGCGGGATTGCGTCGAGGCGAAGCGTGCCGTCGGAGCACGTCGCGTCGGTGCGTCGGGTCAGCGGCGACACGCCAGCCAGGATCTGCCACTGCACGCGTGTCGGCGCTGGCCGGTTTGTGATCCGCAACTCCATCGGATACCCGGGTTCGAGTCGAAGCAGGAGCGGATTGGGTCTCGGCGCACGAAACTCGACGGCGACGCGGCGCGCCGGCGTCGTGCCGGTCGCGGCGCGAATCTGCCAAAGCCCCGGGCCGAGTTTGGTCTCGAACCGTCCTTGGCGATCGATTGGCACTGCTTGCCGCCCGCCCGGGTTGCTGCCGAGAGCGACCGCGATGACGGTCGCATAGGGAGCCGCTTGGCCGTCGGCGTTGGTGACACGCCCGCGCACCGACGTGGCGCGCGCTACGCGCAGTTCCGTGCGCCCTCGTCCAGGCAGTCCAGCCCGGACATGGTGGCGCTCCATGGCGGCGAATGGCGGCGGCGGGAGCACACGGATTCGATAACTCACGTCGCGCAGAGCCAAGAACGCGAACCGGCCGCGTGCGTCGCACTGCGTCGTCCGCGCGGTGTGGCACGGCGGCTCGTGAAGTTCCGGCTCGAGCTCGATCCTTGCGCCGGGCACGGCATACCCACGATCGTCGATGACGTTGCCGCGCAGCGACACCCCGGGGCTCAGGAGTCGATCGCCAATCTGCGTCTGCTTGTCCACCCACACTGCGTGGAGGGGGGGCGGCGGAGCGAACTCTGTGTGCGTGATCACCAACGTGCAGAGCTGTCCACGCGCGACCTGCACATCGAAGCGGCCCTGCGCATCACTGGATCCGGCAGCGGCGCGAACGAGGGTTCCGCGCGGGTCTAAGACATACACTTCGATGCTGGCACCGGGCACGGGGAGCCGGAGCGTATCGAGCGTTCGTCCGGTGATGTGGCCGGTGGAGGCGTCGTGCGTGGGGGCCTGACCTTCGGCGCCAAGCGCCAGCTCGCATCGCGATCGGGCCAGGCCCGTGACCACGATTGCGAGTCCGAACAGGACCAGCCGCTGCGCGCTGCCGTGCACGTGCCTCTACGTGGGGAACGACGCGCCGTCGTCTGGACGGATTGCAACGGAGACACTCGACAGCAAGTGCTTGATGCGACCCTCCACCCTGTTGATGCCGAACACGTTGTCGATGACGATCGCCTCGCGCACGGTCTGCGGGTAGAAGATCAGTCGGCCCGATTTGAGCAGCGCGAACTCCATCAGATCGTAGATCTCCTTTTGCATGCGCATGCCCGTCGTTGGTGTGCGCTGGATATCGCCGAGGTAGCCGTGGTGGTGGAGGATCTCGTTCCGGTTGACCTCGAAATAGTTGAACCGAGTATTGAGGAACACGATGCCAAAGATCAGGCTCATGAACACCGCCATGAAGCCATAGAACTGCGTGTTCATGCGGATGTTGATCTTGGCAAAGAGGTCGGACAACCAGCCCATGATGCCCCACTGCGTGTTGGCCCACATGAGGGCGAATGCAATGGCGATCGCGACAAAGAAGATCGTGAGCGACTTGATGCGGGAGAAGTCGAAGGCGAACACCAACATGTTCAGGAAGAACACGAGCATGAAGAAGTAGCCCAGACGCGGGTTGCCCGACAGGTCGGTTCCATCCATGAAGAGCGACGCAAACCAGGCGATCAGAGCGACCACCATCGTTGGATACATGAAGATGACCTTGGGCCAAGGTCGGATGATGACCCGGTCTTCATGGTGCTTGCGACTTGGCGGTGGCGGAGCCGCGGCGGCCGGCGCCGGTGGAGCGGGTTGACTGGGTGGAGGCGGCGTGGATTCACTCATCGAGTTGGTTCACTTGCTGTTGCTATTGGTCCGTTGCTTGCCGGGCGCTTGCTGCCAGGCGCTTTCGCATGCGCGAAGCGAGGCCGAAGATTGTGGCGCGCGCCGGGCTGTTTGCAATCGACCTTGCCGGCAAAGCTGCCCCAGGGCGGGCGAACGGTGGGTGCGGCCGCGCTCTTAGCGTTCTCGTGCGCGGCGGACCACTCGCGCCGCGTCGCGCACGTGATCGTCCTTGGAGTCCGCGAGCTGCTCTAGTAGATCGTCGGCAGCGGCTAGCGCGACGTGTTCCAGCGCGTGGACGGCGCACAGCCGGTCATCGGATTCGCCGCCGTTGCGGCGAAAGAGCCCACGCGGTTCGATCAACTCGGCAAGAAGCGCGAGGCCTTGCTCGCCCCCGGTCGCCCCCAGGCAGGCCAGCACGAGCTTGCGCTCGGAAAAGCTCAGAGATCGCTGGCGCGCCCGAAACCAGCTCTCGAGCGTCGGGTACGCGTCCGCGGGACGGGATTCGAGCAGCCGGCGCAACACCAGGAGGCGAACCGCCAGTTCTGGATCGTCCAGCAGGCCGAGTAGCTTCTGCGCCGGCAACCGCTCGGGGTGCTGATGCATCAGGGCATCCAGGGCCCGCGTCCGCAGCGCACCGGTGGCCGCAGCCAGGTCTTCCAGGAGTTCGGCCGACACGATCTGGTCTGCCTCCAGCAAGACGACGAGGGCCCGCTCGCGGAGGCAATCGTCCTCCTGTGCGAACATCCGCACGAACGGGGCACGATCGTGGCGCGCGAGTGTCGTAAGGAGCGAATTCCGTTCCGGTGCTGTCGGAACCGTGGAATCTCGCAGCAGGCGTTCGATGGTCTTGCCGCCGAGCCGTACGACGAACGCTGCGACCGCGTCGTCGGGCGCCGGTCGCCCGCGGCGCACGAGTTTTCGCACAAACGCTTCGCTGCGAAACGGCTCGAGCGTCGCATGGATCGCGTCGAGTTCCCCGGGCTGGAGCGGGCGATCGGATCGCGCGCCGGCTGCTTCGATGGCGTCCCACAGGGTGACTGCGGCGGACAACCGATCCTGTTCGACCAGCCGCGCCAGGAGTCCGCCCAGGGTTTGGATGGCGCGCGTGCGATAGGGCGTTCCGAACGGGACCGCACGGAGATCGAGCAGGACTCGTTGCCCGACCTCGTGCTCGAGAACCCTGGCTTCCTCGGCCTGGATCTCCTCCTTCCAGCCGTTCGCCCAGACCGGCTTGTCGCCGCTGTCGACACGCGCCCAGAGCCCCGAGCTTCGGTGCGTGATCGCCTCACCCGACACCGTGATTCCGCGCAGACCGAGGCGAGAGATCCGCGTCGCGATCGGAATGGTCTCCTCAAGATCGGTCCAGCCCGACTCGTTGCCGCCGATCACCTGCAACACGTTGCGAAGATGGCGGTCGTTGGCTGTAGGGCGCACGTGGATCCCGAGCAGGCCCCCGCGCCGGCATCGCGCGCTGAGATCCAGTAGGTCCGGGAACGCCTCGACCGTGTGGTGGCCGAACTCAAAGGTCGACTCCCGAATCTCCATGGTCAGCCCGTTGGCTTGCGCGACCAGCGCCCGGATTTGGGAGACGCAGTCCTCGATCACGCACTCGCGATGGGTTCCACTCTCCGCGCCGGCGAGGCTGATCGACTTGACCGCGACATCGATGGACTGCAAGCAGGCGACCGCGTCGGAGAAGGCCACCCTCTCGCTCGATGTCGGTGCGGGTGCCGAGGCTTCGCGCGCAGGATCCATAGGAGGTTCTATCGGCTAGACGCGGCCCCGTCCCGGAGCCACACTAGAGCCAACCCGGCCCCTTAGCGTGATCTCCATGGCACCGGTCCGAGCGATGCCCGCGGATTCCCCGGGAGATGCCGGCGAGGATTCCGTCCCTGGCCCCGAGAGCTCAACGACCCCTCGCCCGAAAGTGTGAGCTGATCCACGCCGGAGCCGGCTAAGCTCATCGCATGGCGAAGAGCCGAGTACGAATGGTTGGTTTGTTTCTGGTGAGCCTCGCGTTGCTCCTGCCTCTGGGGCGAACTCAGTCGCCTGGTTCGGGCGGGCAGCCCGGTGGCGGGGCTGGGGCGATCATCGTGCCCATCGAGGGTAAGATTG
>CAYSWE010000445.1:0-4453 GCA_964434515.1 uncultured Phycisphaerales bacterium
GCCACAGCCGCGACGCTAGTCATCAATCCAGCGAACGTGCGCGCGTCGTCGACGTTCTCGGCTCGGTGCAAGGTAACGAGCGCAAACGGCTCACCGACCTCGAGCTTGGGCAGCCGGGGCAGCGCCCCGCGCACGGCGTCCGCGATCGTGTTGCCGACAACATGGACGCGCGCATCCGCGGTGAGTGACTCGCGCCGCAGGAAGGCAGCCTGGAGCTGTGTCGGACAGAACAACTCGCTCGACAAGGCATCGATCCGTCGCCGGTTGTGCTCCTCGACCATCCGATCGTCGAAGGAACGCAGCCCGGCCTCGACGTGCGCAACGCGAGCGCCGCTGCGAATCGCCGCAAGCGCGCCGGCGAGCGCAGAGTTTGTGTCGCCCTGCACGAGCACGAGACGCGGTCGCATGGCACGCAGGATTGGCTCCACACCGGCCTGAAGGTCAACGAGCCGGCTCGAACGCGGCCGCACCCGCGCGTCCGGTGCCCGGAGCCCAAGATCCCGGAACACCGCGCCACTCATCGCCCGATCCCGATGCTGGCCGGCGTGGATCAAGCCGATGCGGACCCCGCGCCGCACCCCTTCGCGGAGGATGGGGCTCATCTTGATGATCTCTGGTCGAGTTCCAACGACTGCGGCGATATCCATCGAGGCGCAACACTATAGGAACGTCCCCCGCGGATGCCACCAGCCGCCAAATGCCGCACCAGGGAACGGCGCCAGCTACTCGACGAACGGCCCCAAAACATGGACAATCCAGCAAGATCCGCTCCGATACCGAATCGAACGTAAGAAATGTCGCCGATGAAGCTCTACCACTCGATGATCCGAGTCCGAGACCTGGACCGCAGCTTGGCGTTCTACGAGGAGTTCCTCGGCCTCTCCGAGAAGCGCCGGCACGACATCGGCGACGAAGCCACCTTGGTCTTCTTGACCGATGAAGACGAACACTACTTCCTCGAACTCACATGGAACAAGGACAACCGCGACTACCAGCTCGGCAACCAGTTTGGGCACCTCGCGTTCCTGACATCGGACCTCGACGCAGTCATCGCCAACGTCGAAGCGAAGGGGTGGTGGTACCGGAAATCAAAACCTGCGGCTGCCAGCCGCTATATCTTCGTAAAGGATCCAGATGGATATGACATCGAGATCCTGCAGGCACGCTGAGACCGGACTATGAGCCTGAACCCTCTGAGAATGCGTCGCCCATCGCAGTGGATGCTCGCCTTCGTCGTCGTCGCGGGCGGCGTCTTCGGCGTGTTCGGCGACCGCTTGACGCCGAGGCCAACGGCGTCGCGAACGACGGCGGAGAGCTCGCGGCAGCACGCCGCTCGGCAACTCAGGAGCGCCGAGTCCGCCGTTGCGACGAACGACCTCGCCACGACGACGGAGCCAACCGGCGACCGACCTACCCAGCCCGCCGTTGGTCCCGGTCCGTGGATTCTACGCGGCCTGGTGCGCCGCGAGTGCGCCGACAGCACACCGGAACTCGGTGTCGGTGTCGGCCTCGAGCTGGTTCCCGTGGGGTCGGGCCGCCACACCGCCCAAGCGCTTCTGAGCACGACCTCCGACCCGACCGGGGCCTACCAGTGGGCGGGACTGCTACCGGGCACGTATCGTGTCCGCGCACTGCCGGACCGCGCCAGCACACAGCATCTCCCGATCGCCTACGACGTCGAACTCCCCAAGTCACGCGACCGGACACCAGGCGCCACGTCGCTGCTGGAGCGCGACGTCCTGCTTCCGATCCCGCGAACGCTCCAGGGCTCGATCGCCAACACCGAATCCGCCCCGCTCGGGCCGGTGCTGGTCAGCATCTCCGAGACCGGGATGCACCGCGGCACGGCAACAGCGGACCCCGACGGAAACTTCACAATCGACGGCGTAGGCACCGGCCCGTACGAGGTGAGGGTCCGAACCCAGGCAGGAAAGTCTGTCAAGATCGCGCACATCGAAACCGTTCAGGCCGAGGAGCCGAACGGCTCGCCTCGGATCGCCATCGCCGTCGCGCTGCCGTAAGGGCGCGCGCAAGAATCGGTTCGATTCAGAGTAGCCCGTGCTTGAGCAGCCGCTCGCGGTAGGTCGTCCGCGGCAGGCCAAACAGCATTGCGGCCTTGGTCAGATTACCGCCGGCCTGCTCCAGGGTGAGTTTGAGAGCGTCGCGCTCCTGGTCGTCGAGGTGCTCCTTCCACGTGCCGTCGGGTTGCGGCGCGGGTCGGTCGGGTGCGGCGTCCATCGTGGAGCGCGCCATGAGTTCGAGGTGCTCGGTGCGCACCTCTCCACCAGCCGCCCGAAGGCACGCGGTGCGGATGGCATGCTTGAGTTCGCGAATGTTGCCGCGCCACTCGTGCTCGAGCATCTTGCTCCTCGCATCGGACGCAAAGCGCGGCTCGCCGCCAAGGCCGAGTTCCGCCGCAGCCTCCGCGAGAAAGCGTTCGGCGAAGTCGAGGATGTCCTCGGAGCGCTCGCGCAACGGCGGCAAACGGATCTCGAGTTCGCGCAGTCGGTAGTAGAGGTCCTCACGGAACGTACCCTGCCGAACCATGTCCTCGAGATCGCGGTGCGTCGCCGCCAGGATGCGCACGTCCACGCGCACCGAGGACGTACCACCGACCGGCGTCACCTCTCTGGTCTCGAGCGCACGAAGGATCTTGGCTTGCAGATCGAGGTTCATGTCGCCGATCTCGTCGAGGAACAGCGTGCCGCCCTGCGCCGCAACAAAAAAGCCTTCGCGATCTCCGACGGCCCCGGTGAAGCTCCCCTTGACGTGGCCGAAGAGTTCGCTCTCCATCAGCTGATCGGCAATCGCAGCGGAGTTGACGGCAACGAACGAGCGCGTCGCTCGACTCGAAATGTCGTGCAGCGCCCGCGCCATGACCTCCTTGCCGGAGCCGGTCTCGCCGCGAATCAGAATCGTGTAGTCGGTCGGCGCGAAGAGCCGCGCCTTCTCGATCATGTCCTTGCACGCCGGGCTCCGGCTGCGCAGCGCATCCGGCAGGGTGGGATCTCCCTCGAGCACGCTACGCACGAGCCGCCGATTGCCGATCGCGCCAGCCAGCATGCGACCCAGGAGCGCGGCCTTCTGGAAGTCCGCGGGGCCAAGGCTGCGCTGCGACTCGATGCAGTCCGCATACAGCACGCCAACGCTGCGGCCGAGGGCGCGCAGCGGCACCACGAGCGATGCCGAGATGCCCTCGCGACGCACGCTCGAAAGCCCGGCGACTGCGGGATCCGACGCGGAGCGCGGCACGAACACGACGCCTTCCTCGCGCCGCACGCGCTCCACCAGCGAGCGGCTGACGCCAAACGCCTGACTGCCTCCCTTGCGTGACAGAAACCATTCGCGCGGCTCTTCACCCTCGATGTCCATCTGCACGAAGCAGCGGTCCGCAGCGGTCGTGGCCAAAACCGCCTCGAGCGACACGGCGGCGAGTTCGTCGAACTCGCGCACGCCTTCGAGCCGATCGGCGAGAGCCATGGAGGACTCGAACCACTGCGCCAGTTCCTCGTCGGCGGCCGCCGCGCCGAGCTCCTCGGTAGCGTAGCTGGCGAACTCGGGTTCCTGATCGTCCCAGCGAAACTCCAGGCCGTGGTCCCCGATCGAAAGGCGTTCGCCCTCGAGGAGCGGCACGAACCGCTGTCCAACGCGCCCCGACGCGGCCTGGATCGGCAGGCCCGGCTCGGCGCAGACCTCGACCGCGCCACTGCGCACCCGCAGACGGGCGAGGCGCCCGCGCAGCCCGGCCAGCGCCAGCCGAACCGCCCAATCGCCCTCCCCGGCCCCGACCCAGAACTCGGCGGCATCGACGGTTTGATAGCTCTGGGTCCCGTCAGGATGCGTGATGCGTACGTGGAAACTCACAGTTCGAGATTGTCGCACAGAGACAAGGCTACGAAGAGCGGCTTCCGATCGGCTATTCTTAGAGAGGTCGGGAGCGCGGGCACGTTCCGCGCCCGGCCTCTGATTGCCTGTTCCCCGTTTGTTGTTCCCCGTTTGCCTTCTCTCTTGCGCCGACGACCGGCGCAGCTCGAGATTTCCCCCGTGTTAGAGCATGTCGGAGCCGGCCCAGCCTCCCGGTTCTCCCGTGGTGGGTCCCCACAGCGACCGTTCGGACATCCGAGCGAGCGTGAGTGGGTCCGTGCAACCCGCGAGGGTGTCGAGACCGTCCGGAAGGTGTTCGGTCGCGACGAACGGGAGCTGGCCCAGCACGAGGCCAAGGCGCTGGACCGTGCGAGGGGGCGCGGCGTTCCAGAGCTGTTTGGGTGCGACGACGGGGAGCGACCGTTCATCGAGCTCGCGTGGATCGGTGACGAAGACCTGCGCATGGCCGTCGGCCGGCGCGGCCCCCTGCCCAGCGACGAGGTCCTCCGAATCGGTAAGGCCGCCGCCGCCGTCCTGGCCCGCCTGCTCGCCATGTCAATCGTCCACGGAGACGTCAAGCCGGCCAACT
>CAYSWE010000446.1:0-4451 GCA_964434515.1 uncultured Phycisphaerales bacterium
AGACGAAACCGCCGAGCGCCTGCATCCCACCGGAGGAAGACAGACCGCTCGCACGGCCTCCGAAGACGCCGTAGACGCGGTCGTTCCACGCGTCGTGTACAACTCTCGCCCCAGCACTCGGGTTTGCGCCGCAAAGACAACCGCGGTCCCGGCGGCGGTGCCAGCGGCCGTGCCGTCCGTGCGCCATAGTTCTCGCCCGTGCGCACAGTCCGCGGCTGTGAAGTACCATGCAGAACCGCAGCGTAAGAAGCCCTTCGCCTTGCGCCAGCCTGGCTCGTACCGCGCAGGCTCGGGGCGGGAAGGGATCTGCACGGTCGTCTTGTTGATATCGACGACGAACTGCTGCTGCGCAGTAGCGGTCTCCACAAGGACCGAAACGAGTGCAATCGAGAGGGCGGCATGGTGAAGGTGGGTGAATCTCATCCTTGACTCTCTTTTCTGTTGGAGTTCGGAAAGATGAACCAGCCATGTGCCCCGCGGATTCCGTCGGGCTTTTCCCTGTTTCGGCGGAGCGCGTAGGGATCTACCTCGTCGATCTCGCTACGGGCGTCTTGAGCCAAAGCGTCCCCTCCGTTGATGGATGGTGCCACGACCTGAGCTGTAGCGCGCGCGGCGACCTGCTCGTGACGGTCTCGGGAGACGACGCGTTCGTCGTCGAGACCGAGACTGGCAAGCTTCGCGTGCGAGTGCACCGACGCCGTCCGCTCTGGCAAGCAGCGATCTCGCCCAACGGACGGTTGCTCGCCACGAACGATTCTGGCCTGCTGCATGCCTGGAACGTGGCGCGTTGAGCCGGACTCGATCGGCGCGGTCTTGAGCCGTGCACTGGACCTCGGGTCTTTCTTCCGACGAACTCAGGCTCAGGGAACGGACAAGAACGTAGGTCCCGGTATGGAGCTAGACCTCAAACAAGCGCTCCCAGACTCGAAAGGCAGGAACATGATCGTGCGATCCACTCTCCGACTCGTCTCTTTGTCGGTCTTCCTGGCCCAGGCATCGCTCCACGCACAGTGCCCGGTGGCCCCCATTGCTGCCACGCTCGGCGCTGGCAGCCCCGGCACATCCGGCGCGGCGCAATTGAAGGCGAGCTTGCCGGCCGTCGGCGGCGCCTGGTCCATGGCCGTCGCGCAAGCACGACCACACGCGCCCGCGTGGCTGCTTGTTTCTGCAAAGAAGGCGCCCGTCGCGCTACGCGCGTTCGATGCCACGCTCTGGCCGGCGACGCCAACCCACATCTTTCCGTTCGTCGTGGACGGCAACGGCGAGGCCAAGGGATTATTCGCCCTACCGAAAGTCAGCGCAGCCCTCTGCGGCTTTGAGTTTGTCTCGCAAGCCGTCGTGCTCGACCCCAAAGCCAAAGGCTCGTTTGCGTTCACGAACGGCGTGCGGATTCGATTCGGCGACGGCCCCGCGCTGTGGGCCAACGACGGCGGCGACAAGGTCACGCGTGACGAGACACGCATGACGCGGATACCGAGTGCGGTCACGAACTCGATCTGGGATGGCGAGACGATTCGCTTGTTCGCCGCGCGCAACGAGGTCGTTTCGTTCAACCTCGTCGTGGAGGCGCCCTCGAGTAGCTTGAGCGCCGTCGGCGTCCGCTTCGACAAACTCGTGGGCCCAGGAGCTTACGTGATCGGGTCGCGCACAGCGTCTGGCAACGGCATCTTCGACTTCCGCGGGCGCGACATCGAGTTGTTCGTTATCCGCTATCTGCGAATCCTTGGATTGAGCAAACTCTCGTATGAGACGTACGACGAACGGCACATTCCAAAGCGGCTGCGCCGCCCCTGGTCGGGAGAGGGCTTTGGCAAAGGTCGATGGACAGATCGCCCGGACCACGACAAGGAATATCCGGAGATCGCGATGCCGATCGAAGTCGTGGGACGATTCCCGATCGCTGCCAAGACGAACCAGAGCGTCTGGGCAGACATCTGGGTTCCGCCCGACGCGAAGCCGGGGACCTATCGTGGCCAGGTCGAAGTCCAGGTTGGGACCAACACAGTTCGGACCATTCCGGTCGAACTCGACGTGCGCGGCTTCAGTCTGCCTGATCGCCCATCGTGCAAGACCATGTTGGTCCTCGGCTACGCAGACGTCAATCGGCGCCATACGGGACGTCGCTACCCAGATGCGAATTCCAAAGAAGCCCGTATCAGCGCCGTCGTGCGCGACAACTACTTCAAGGTCGCGCACCGGCATCGCGTCACGGTCGTCGATAGCAACGTTGGCCCCAAGGTGTGGATCGGCAAGGACCAACCACGCGATCACTGGCTCGGCAAGCTGAACGGCACGTTTTATACGCCTGCAAATGGCTACGCCGGACCGGGCACCGGCGTCGGCCAAGACCTCTTTGCAATCGGTCTCTATGGCTCGTGGGAATGGAAGAACGAGGGCCAAGCCGGAATGCACAAGCACCTGAATGCCTGGCAGGCTTGGTTCGACCGCAACAAGCTCACCAACGTGGAGCGCTTCCTCTACGTCGAAGACGAACCGGACCTCGCGGACGCCACGACTCTCGCCAGGCTGCGCACCTGGCTCGGCTGGATGAACTCGAATCCAGGACGCGGGCGCACAATCCGCTCCTTCCTCACCGTAGACATGCCGAAGGCCCAGAAGCTCCTGCCAACGCTCGACACCGCGGCTAGTTGGATTGGGGTCGGGCAGCCGAAGCTCTGGGACCCCGCGCTGACCTACTTCCAACAGCGTCGCCGGCATGCGTGGTGCTACAATGGCGTGCGCCCGGCGACCGGGTCGTTTGCCACCGAAGACGACGGCGTCGCGCTGCGCTCGCTAGCCTGGGCCCAGTGGAAGCGCGGCATCGATCGCTGGTTCTTCTGGGCAAGCACCTACTGGAACAACTACCAAGGCGGGGCCGGCGAGACCAATGTGTTCCGTCAGGCCATGACGTACGGCGGCAAGAACGTAACGAAGGACCCCGTCGTCGGTGAGACGTCGTGGAACTACTCGAACGGCGATGGCGTGCTGTTCTATCCGGGTAGCGACAAGGTCTATCCCGCCGAGTCCAAGCACCTGGACGGGCCGATCGTGAGCCTCCGTCTCAAGCACTGGCGTCGTGGAATCCAGGACCACCAGTATCTGACGATGGCCGCCGCGAAGAACCCGACCCGCGTGCGCGCGCTCGTCCAATCGATGATCCCCAAGGTCCTCTGGGAGTACGGCGTCGCCGATCCCACCGACCCGACCTGGCAACGAACCGACATCTCCTGGCCGGTGGACCCAGACCGCTGGGAAGCCGCACGGCGCGAGTTGGCGGACATCATCGCGAAGTGACCTCAGCGCGAGCGCTACGGCGAGATCACGCCGAACGCCGCGGCCACGAAGAATGCGGAGGACCCCGTGGCAAACGTCCCCGGCTTCCCGAGCTTTGGGACCTGCGAGTGCCTTGAGTCCGGCCGGAAGCGGTTGAACGATGGTACCGGTCGCGAATGGAGCCCCGTCCTTGGCGCGGCCGATCCGAGTCCATCGACAGCAGATCGACGCACCTTTGCCGGGCTGCACGGAAGAGTTGGCCACGAACGCGCGACGAGCACGGATTCCGTCCCCGCCGGCGCGCACGTCGCTATCGACGAACCGCAGTTCGGCGTAGTCCGTGGCCTGAACCCCGACACCGGCGAAGCCGTAGCTGGCCCCCGCCACGATGCCGGCGATCTTGATGTTGACGAGCGCCATCCGTTCGTTTCCAGAACCCACCAGTTCGAGCCCGGGCGGCAGCGCCCCGTGCAAGTCAAGGGAGCAGGGCCTGCAGCGTACGCGCGAACGAAACGGTGTAGCCGAACGCCGTCCAGGCCACCGGCGACAACATGGTGCCACCGCTGTGGTGCACGACATGGCCGAAGTCGGTCTTCTCGGATTCCAGATACTCGACGCCCAGCCACGGCTCAAAGTCGCTCGGCGAGGGGATGGGAGGGAGCCGCACGGTGCCCCCCACCGACACCACGACCCACCAAGGCAGCACGCTCTCGATCGGGCCGATCTTCCGCGCGAGTGCCTTGAAGTCGAAGAAGCCCTGAATCGCCCGCCCCTTCCCGGCAGGAAAGCGTGCGGCGAACCCGTCTCGCGAAGCCAGGGTCTCCCCGGCCCGCACGGCACGCGCAAGTTTCCGAATGGTCCGCGGGTTGAAGCCGACCACGAAGTACGGGCCAGCACGGGTCGCCGAGAGAAACCCACCGCCCATCATCTTCGTAGCAAGACTCGCAGACGATCCGTCGCGGCCGAACCTCAGGTATCGGACGGCATCCCCACCCTTGCCGAGCGCGCGGATGCTCCTCGGACCTTTGAGGCCCGGCAACCCCATCACCTCGCCGAGTCGGAGCAGCGCCGATTCGACTTGGCCTCCGCGAGCGGGAACACGCGAGAGAACGGCGACTTCTGGAAGGAAGCTACCCGCCGCCGGCGGCAGAGCAGCAACCACGACATCATCGCCGCCG
>CAYSWE010000447.1:0-4439 GCA_964434515.1 uncultured Phycisphaerales bacterium
GCTGCTATCGCGCGATCCAGCCCCGAGGCGACCCACAGAAACGGCAGGAGCACCACAAATCCTCCCGGACAACTACGGGCCTCGGGCCTTGGCCAAGCGAAAGCCAACGACTCTCAGGAGCCGTGAGATCGTGAGATCCGTGCCATGAAGCGTGAGACACGACAGCAGATCTGCGCTCCATCCATCGTTGGGAATGACGATGAGTACTCGAGATCTGGCCTCTACGCCCGGGAACTTCAGGCTGGGAGACATCCCGCGATCGAGATCGGACGCCGGGAATCCGGTGTCGCGGAAATCCGCGATCGTAGTCGTTTCTACTATCGAAAGAGCCCAATCGCTAGAGTGCGGCTTGGACCTTGAGCAAGCCTCGCAATCTCTTCTGGATCTGGACCGCGTGCACGGCGTTTGCGCTATGGATCGGCTGGCTGGTGCAGCCGGGCCAGGTGGACGACGCCTCGATCTATCTGCGCTATGTGCGCAACATCGTCACCGGAGCCGGCTGGATCTACAACGCTGGTGAGAGCGTCAACGGATCGACTTCGGCCGGGAATACAATCCTGCTCGCGCTGGCGTCGTTCGTGACGCGAGGCTTTGCCGGGAACGCGCGCTATCACGCGGCGCAGATCCTGGTGTTCGGACTCTCGCTCGGCGCCGCGGCGTTCTTCACGTTTCGTATCTTCCGACCGCGTGGTGTCGTGCCCGCAACGATCGCCACGGTGCTGATGTTCTGCACGCCGTATCTGTACTGGTTGGTCGGGATGGATACGTCGCTGATCCTCGGGTTCTCTGCTGCGGTGCTCTGGACCTACCAGGCTGGTCGCATTCGCCTCAGCGCGGCGCTGGCGAGCGGTCTCTTCCTCGTGCGGCCGGACGGAGTGTTCCTGATCGCCGTGCTCGGACTCCATTGGCTGTGGATCCATCGACGCCGCCTGCCATGGCGACAACTGATCGTTTGCCTCGCGATCTTCGCGGTGCCGATCCTCGCCTGGCTGGCGTTCTCTTACGTGCATTTCGGTGCGCTGCTCCCCAAGACGCTCGGTGCCAAGCTCGCGCAGACCAAGTCCGGCCTGCACGGGGAGGGGCTCATCTACTTCCACAACTCGTACGAAAACCTGCGCATGTTCTTCGAACGGCGCGTCCCTGCGACACCGGGCCACCTCTACTTCCACGTGAGCTTGGCCATCGCGATGGTCGGTGGCATCGGCGCGCTCGTCCGGCGTCACCCGGCATGGCCGATCATCGCCTGGGGGCTGCTCCAGTGGCTCGCCTACGGCATCCTGAACCTGCCCAACTATCTGTGGTACTACCTCGGCATCAACGTCGCCATCTGCATGTCCTACGCGGTCGCGCTCGGCTGGCTCTACCGGGTCCGCATGCTGCGACCGCTTGTCCTGCTGCTCCTGATCGGGTTCGTGTGGCCAACGGCTCCCAAGCCCTTCGAGCGGAAACGGACGCTCTATCCGGACTACTATACGCTCGCCGACTGGGTGCGCTCGACCTGCCCCACGGGTAGCTCGCTCGCCTGCGCTGAGATCGGCGTGCTCGGTTTCGAACTCCCGAACTACACGATCGTCGACATGTGGGGCCTCGTGACCAAGGGCGGCGTGGAAGCCATCACCGAGGGCGACTTCACCTGGTGGTTCCGCGACGTCCAGCCGGACTACGTGGTGCTCCACGACCCGGTCTGGGGCGGCCCGGAGCTGTCCGTGTTCCAGCTCCCGGAGTTCCACCAGCGCTACAAGCTCCTGCGCAAGGCCAGCGATCGCCAGGTGTTCGGCCGGAAGTGATGCGCGATGGCCGCCCGACGCGGTCTAATAGCAGCATGTTCCTCAGCCATCTGCAATGCACCGAGACCGGCGCGCGGCACGACGCCTCGGTTCTGCAAACCGTCAGCCTCGAGGCGAAGATGCCCCTCGAAGCAATCTACGACCTCGAGCGCGTTCGCGCGGCCGTCTGCCGCGATGCGCTGACGCTGCGCCCGAGCACGATGTGGAAGTACCGCGAGGTCCTGCCACTCGCGCAAGGCCTCGAGCCGGTGTCACTCGGTGAAGGCGGAACTCCCTTGGTCCAGCTACCACGACTCGGCGCCGAACTCGACCTGCCACGGCTCGAGGTCAAGGACGAGGGACAAAACCCGACCGGGTCGTTCAAGGCACGCGGCATGAGCGCGGCAGTTTCGATGGCCAAGGCACTCGGCGCCACGGCGCTGGCCGCCCCATCGGCCGGCAACGCCGGCGGCGCGCTCGCGGCCTACGGCGCACGCGCGGGCCTGCCGGTCCACCTGGCCATGCCGCGCGACGTGCCCGCGTCCAACCTGCTCGAAGCCACCGTCTGCGGCGCGCACGTGGAACTGATCGACGGCAACATCTCGGACTGCGGTGCCTGGATCCGCGAGCGCTGCGCGCGGGACGGCTGGTTCGACCTCTCGACGCTGAAGGAGCCCTATCGCGTCGAGGGCAAGAAGACCATGGGCTACGAACTCTGCGAGCAGCTTGGCTGGACGCTACCCGATGTCATCCTCTACCCCGCGGGCGGCGGCACGGGCCTCGTCGGGATGTGGAAAGCGTTCCACGAGCTGCGCGAACTCGGCTGGCTCGACGCACAGCAAGCCTTACCACGCATGGTCGTCGTGCAGGCGAGCGGTTGCGCGCCCATCGTGGACGCGTTTCACTCGGGCGCGACGCACGCAACGCCGCCGAGCTCGCCGCACACGGTCGCCTCCGGCCTCCGAGTCCCCAAGGCGATCGGCGACCGCTGGATGCTCCGCGTCCTGCGCGAGAGCAACGGCACGGCGATCGCGATCGACGATGCCGACCTGGTCGCAGGCTCTCGTCAGGTCGCCGCGAGCGAAGGCGTGTTTTTTGCTCCGGAGGCCGGCGCGCTCGTTGCGGCCTGCGCCAAACTGCGCGCGAACGGTTTCCTCCAACCAAGCGACCGGGTGACGCTCTTCAACACCGGCACAGGACTGAAGTACGGAGAAGTCTTTGCCGGGCTCGGCAAGGAAACGAAGTAGCGATCGCCCGATCAGATCCGCGCAGCATAGAGCACGTGTGAGAACGGCTTGCCGTGGTCCATGCGGATGACCTCGACATCGAACCCGCGACGTCCCAGCTCTTCCTGATACCACTCGCGCGGCCGAAACGTCAGGTCACGACGGCTTCCCACCTGGTTCCAGCCCGTGGTGACGGTCTCAAACAGGCTGTTGAAGCGATACTTGCCGCGCATCGATGGATCGTGGGTCTTGAGCAAGAAGACACCGCCAGGCTTCAGGCAGCTGCGGATGTCGTCGAACAGCTGGGGCCAGAGTTCGAACGGAATGTAGTGCAGCACATCGAGCATGGTCACGGCGTCGATCGTGCCCGCAGGCTCGTCGATCGTCGAACCAACCGCGAAGTCGATGCCATTGCTCGCGGCCGCGGCGCGCTGCGCGATCTCGATCTTCTCGCTCTGCTTGTCGCGCGCGACGATCTTGAGTTCGGGATGGGACAGCCGCACGAGAAACGAAAAGAAGCCGTGCCCACAACCAAAGTCGAGCAGCCGACCCTCGTGCGGAAGACGCTCGAGGATGGGCGTCATGTCGAGTGAGCGGGCGCGCCCCCACACCTTGAATCGTATATAGCGAGACTCCCCGCGAAACAGCTTGACGACTCGATCGGCGAGACTCCGATAGTCCAAGTCACTCATGGAGCCAGCAGCACGCGCGCTGCAAACCGCAGCTCCTCTTCGATCCTGGGATTGGTATACGTCTCGACCTCGAGCGGGACGCCGGCGGCCAAGGTGTTCCCCAGCTCGAGCCCACGGACGTGACCCAGAAACGCGGTGACTTCATCATGAGTGGATCGCAACGCTCCCTCGCCTTTCCAGTGCAACGGCACGTGAAAATGACTGACGAGTTCATCGTCGTCTCCGAGCGAGAGCCTTGAGAGCCTCTCATCCGCCAGATCCACGAACGGCCCGAGCTCTTCTTGCCGCGCCCCAGGCCGAGCGAACACCTGGTGCAAGTAGACCGGCTCGTCATAGTCGAGCAGCTTCCGGAGCCCTGCCTCCCCCCTGGCCACCAGCGCACAACTCAGCTGAATCTTGCCGATGCGGACACCCGATCTCATGCACAGCTCGAGAGCGTCGATCGCCGACTCGCCGACGACGGCTGCGTGACAGAGATCCAGACAAATGCCGACGTGCCGGCGCACCGCGGCCTCATCGCCGCAACGCGCGCCATGGGGAAAGGCCTCGTCGATCAGCCACTGCACGGTCTCGGCGATCGTCTCCAGCACGCACCAGGGCTCGGGTTCGAGCGCCAACACCAGATGCACGCCAGTCTCATCACGGAGCCGCGCCAACACGCAGGCCGCCTTGAACAGATTGGCCGCATGCTCCGGTGTCGGGCGCCGCTCGCGATCCGCCCCCCGAAACCCGAGCGGAACGGTGCTCAAAACCCC
>CAYSWE010000448.1:0-4438 GCA_964434515.1 uncultured Phycisphaerales bacterium
TTCTCATGATGACGATCTTCGGCGCGATGCTCGGCCGGCTCACGCGGGCGTTCGGCCAACACGCAGTGCCGCGATTCATCGTCGTGATCGGCGCGGGCTCCATGGCGGTCGGCGCATGGTGGCTCCTCGAGACGACCGGAGTGCTCTGAGCCAGGGGCCCCCAGGCAGCTCCTGCCGACGTTTTTTGAATTTTCTCCGTCCGCTGCGGCGCTAGAAGGCCAGTTAGGGGGTGTTTCCCCTTCTACTGGAGTTCTTCCAATGCTGAAGTCAATCTTGAAGCCGCTGGCCGCACTCGCGGTCGCCGGCACTCTCGCTGCGCCAATCCTCGCCCAGGGCCCGCTCGTTTCGCAGGACCGCCTCATCGGGTGGACGGATCCGCTCGGCTCCTCCGGCGCGACGCCGGGTTCGGTCGACTGGCAGGACGCAGTCAAGTGTCCGACCGCGACCAAGGTCTGCACCAACGTCCTGAACCGCGCCGTGGTCAACACGATCCGCTACGCCGGCGGCACGGCCTACGATCCGCGCGTGCAAGCCGTCTGGGTTAGCGAAGGGCTCATCCTGCAGCTGCGCAAGGTGCGCGGCTGCAAGGTGCTCTGCAAGTTCAAGGCGCGCCTGATCAATCCCAAAGCCGGCCGCGTCACGGGCCTGGCGCATTCGGATGCCAAGCCACGCCTGTTCCAACTGGAGAGCGCGCCCGGCTACTACGGCGTCGTCACCTACGCGCACAAGGCCCCCTGCAAGCTGCAGGCGATCTCCAAGTGCCTCTACAAGCTGCCGCCAAAGTGGACCGCGGCCGGCCTGGCCTACGACGAGACCAGCGACAATCTGTTCGTCTCGGTCTACGATCCGGCCAACGACCAGAACTACGTCTATACGGCGCCGGCCAGCTCGCCTTGCAAGCCGGTGTGCAAGTGGGCCATTCCCAAGAAGTGCCCGCAGAACTTCAATAAGAGCAACCAGGTCTTCGGCCTCGCCTACAGCGCGTGCCGCAAGGAACTCTACGCGACCTACGGCAGCCACGCGTCGTTCACCGCGGTGATCTACGTGTTCAACCCGAAGTGCAAGTTCCAGTTCCGCCGCTGCTGTCGCAAGGGGAACAAAGGCGTCTACAAGGGTCTGGCCTTCGTCCCAGGCTGGAAGGCCAGCATTCGCGGCAAGAGCTGCACCAGCGCGCCATGCCCCAACTGCCCGGTCATCACGGCCGGTGTGGGTGGCGGCGACTCGAGCCTCGGCAATACCGCGTTCTCGCTGACCTTGTCCGGAGCGCCGGCCGGCGGCTTGGGCGTGCCTGTGCTGAGCCTCGGTCCATGCACCAACGGCATCCCGCTGTTCTGCGGACGGTTCTACCCGAACTTCGGCGCGCTGCTGATTCTCGGCCCGGCCACGCCAATCACCGGAGCCGGCTGCAACGGTAGCGCGTCGCGCCCAGTGCCGCTGCCCAACATCCCTGGGCTCTGCGGCAAGTCGATGTGCACGCAGTGGGCCGTGTTCTGCATCACGGGCGCCGGCTTCGGGATTGGGCTCTCCCGCGCCTACGAATTCACAGTCGCGAGTTCTTGACCCGAGAATCTCGCACGGCGCGCCGTGTCGCTTCTGGCGGCGCGGCGCGCACTTGGTTGGAGCCCGACTCCGATCGCTACTTCTTCTTGGGCTTTGCCCCTGCAACCGTGAAGTCGAGTTCGCCGATCTCTCTGTGCACGTAAGCCTTGGCCACGGCAGGCAGCTGGAGGATGGTGATCATCATCGTCGTCATCTGCTTGTTGAGCGCTTCGATCCGCTTCTTTTGCTCGCCACCGATTCTCGACGCGGGCATAGCGCGAATGGCGTCGCGGTCCTGACGCACGCGCTCGTACGCTTGCCGGATCTCCACGACGGCCGACTTGGCACTAGGAAGGTCATGCACGCCCTTGAGCGTCTCGACGACCTCCGCCCACGCCATCTCGAGCCGTCCGAGATGCAAGGCGGGCCCCGGCTCGCTGCCACAAGCGATCGAGACAAAACAGATCGGTAGGAATCGGACGAACCTCATCACGGACCAATCGTACGCAGCTCGCCCGCGCACTGCACGCCAGGGATCGGAAGAATGTCGGAGTCGCCGACACCGCATCGCTCTCCTCCACCTCGATCGCGCCAGCATCTTGCGCCCATCGCCGGGCCGTTCTGCGCTATCATCGAGACCATACGACTAGAAGTCCGAACTCCTCGGCAAGAAGGAAACCTCCCATGCAGAAGCATCTCATCGGGCTCGCAGCGGCCTGCGTGCTGGCGTCGACTCTCCCCGGTCAAGTCCTCGGCGAGGCGCCCAATCTCCCAGTTCCACAGGACGGACGCATCGGACACATGCCGGAGGGTCTGCCTACAGACTACAAGACAGGCGTCCTGCCGAAGTCCGCGCGTACGCGCGTCGATGGCTGCGCCAATGCCATCCCGTTTTCGTGGCTACCGACTCGCTACCAGCAGGTCTTTCGGGGCAGCGAGCTGCCACGCGTCCTGCTCGTGCGCAACATCGGCTTCCGAGCCAACTGGCAGACAGCCCGGGGCAACACCGTCGACATGGAGATGAAGCTCGGAGTCTCCAGCTTCGACGACCAGTCGCTGTCCAACACCTTCGCCAGCAACTGGAAGACCGGCACGACGCCGGTCACCGTGCTGAAGCGCAAGAAGATCAACGTCCCCAACATGACGCCCAACCTGCATCCGGGTCGGTTCTTCTTCGAGCTGAAGCTGGATCGGACGTTTCTGTGGAGAGGGAGGCCCAAGACCAACCTGCTGATGGAGATCGTCGCCCATGGCAACGGCAACAACAACACCAGCTACAGGATGTTCCTCAATGCCGAGAGCGGCTCGACGACGACCAGGCTGTTCGCGTTTCCAACCGTCACCGCGACCACCGGGACGCTGACTCGTGGCTATGGCCTGGTCGTGAATCTCACGACCCAATCCCAAACGAAGCGTAGGTTTGGAACCGTCGTGCCCTACGGCAAAGGCTGTCCGGGGAGCGCGAAAGGGCCCGGCACCAACTGTGTCGTCGTCAATGGAAACCAGACATCCCCATCCGGGCAAACGCTTCGCGACAATCGAGCGTTTGTCATGGAGATCATCGCGCCGGCCGACACGACGGTGTCGGGAGTCGAATTCTTCTGCGGCGGCGTCACGGCGACGATCCCGACGTTTCTGTATCGCGTCGACGCGACCGGCCTGCGCCCCGCAGCAGTACCGTTCACGACGAGTTCGCTCAAGGTGACGACGACCGCCGGTTTCAGGAAATCGAAGTTTGCCAAGCCCATGCCGGTGCGTGACGGCGAGAGGTTCTTCGTTGGGTTCCGCACCGTGGCGGGACTGCGCGCCGTCGGTCAGACTGGCACCCTTCCGCGCTACTTCTGGAACGGGCCCAACTGGAGCGGGCCGTGGCAGGCGTTCCGCTTCTCTTATAGGCTCGAATGCACGAGCAAAGTCGGAATCCCCGCCATCACGAGTTCCCAGGACCCAGCCATCGGCTGCCCGTATGACATCGACCTCGCCTTTGCGCGCCCGACGACCGCGGCCCTACTGTGGCTCGGCACGGCCCGAACCAACCTCGATCTGACCGCCCTCGGCGCACCCGGCTGCAGGCTGCTCGTCTCGCTCAACGTATTACTCCCCGTGGCAACCGATGCCATGGGACACGCCAAAATCAACGTAGCCTTCCCGGCCGCGCCGTCCCTCGTCGGTGTCGTGCTGCGCGAGCAATGGGCCGTGCTCGACGGCGCGGCGAACCGCTTCGGCTTCACGTTCTCACGAGCCAACGAAATCACCATCGGTGGCCAATGAGGCCCGCTATCCGCCGCTGCGCGTCCACCTAACGCCGAGCAGCAACGGCCGATGATCCGAGCCAATCGATGGCCCGACGCGACGATCGACCACACGAAGATCACGTGTGTGCAAGCAAGGATCGATCGGAATGCGCAACAGCCAAGGCAAGCCGGTCGGCCAGGTTGGCTGCCAGCCGAAGCCTCGTGTGCTGTCCATCAACCCGGACTCGTCGGCGAGGCGCCGAAATGACCGCGCCCAGGGTGTCGTGTTCAGGTCGCCAAGCAGAAGCGTCGGCTCCTGGACCGCCCGGACGAACTGCGCCACCGCTCCGATCTGCTCGTCCCGCAGGGCGGCCGCTTCTGCTTGGACCGGCGGCAGCGGATGGGTGAGCAAGATGCGCAGCGTCCGTCCCTGATAGCGAATGCGCGCCTCGATCGACGGTAGCTCTGCGCTCCCGAGGCGACGGATCCGTGGCTCGATCAGCCTGCGCCGCGACAAGAGCGCGATGCCGAAGTTGCCGTCCCGCGCCTCCTCGATGCTAAATGGATACTCCGTGTGCAGCGCAGCGAGCGCCGCGAGCCATGGCCGGGTCACTTCCTCGAGCAGGACCAGGTCCGGCCGTGCCACGCGCACCAGATTCAGCAAC
>CAYSWE010000449.1:0-4436 GCA_964434515.1 uncultured Phycisphaerales bacterium
AGATCGAGCAGCTCGCGGCCACGCTTGCGCCCCTCGGCGCGGCGGAGTCCGTGCACGCGCGCCGTAAACTCGATGAGTTCGAGGATCGTTAGGCGGTCATACGTGTGGATTTCCTCGGGGAGCACGCCGATGTTGCGTTTGACTGCGAGCGGGTTGCCGAGCACGTCGATCCCGGCGACCTCCATGCTGCCGCTGGTCGGCAAGAGCACGGTCGTGAGGAGTTTGATCGTCGTCGACTTTCCCGAGCCGTTCGGCCCAAGGAAACCGAAGAACTCGCCGGGCATGACCTCGAGGTCGACGTCCTTCACGGCGACGGTGTGGCCGAACTCCTTCGTCAGCCCCCGGGCACGGATCATCGCGCCCGGACGCGGCGCCCCAGTTTCGGTTGGCCGGAGTTCTTGCCGCGCACTAGGAGCCGGGGCGGCGGTGACTTCAGGCATGTTCGGGGCAGGTTCCAACGCGACCCTTGATCCTCGGCGACAAGCGCCGCCGTGGCAAGGCGTTGCTGGCAGCCCTCGTGCGGAAACGTGGCTGTCCGACGGTCGCTTACTTGCCCGCGTCGACTTCCAACGGTAGGCGCTTGCTGCGCAGGGCCTCCCACAGGTTGCGGCGCCGGGCGTGTGCGGTGCGCCAGCGCCCGAGAATCCGATCGTAGGCAGGGCGGTTTAGCTGCAGGACGACTTCGAGCCAGTCGGCACAGGACCCGTACATCCCCGAGAAGCCAGGTCCGGCGTGACTTGGCCAGGACACCTGTGGTGTGGTGGCGTTTCGCCAACATGGTGTGCAGCGACCGAGACTCCTTGCGTAGCGCATTTTCGCTGTGCCGCATCGGCCAGTAGCCCTACCCACGCGGCCTCGCCGTCGCCGCAGAGGCTGCGTTCGACGACGAGTTTGCGCCACTCGACAAGTAGGCCGTCGTGCGTTGATTGAGGCCTGGTCGTCGGAGTTTCGGCGAAGGCCGCCAGCGTCTTGTCCCAGTTGTCCCAATGTTTGCAGAGCGTGATCTGAAGGTCGAGTGCCCAGGCAACCTCGCCCAGGCCGCGTGTGCGCGAGACCTTCGACCAAAGACGCAGAAGTTGCCGCCGCGCGTCGTCGTGGACGGAGCCGCGTTCGTACAGGGCGATGCGTGCTAGCAAGTTCTTGGTGGGATCCCAGCGCGCCACGGTGCTGTGTCGGAGCATGCTGGACATGGTTTCCTCGATCATCGCCACCGCTTCTTCAAGTTGTTTGCGGTGAACGAGGTCGGTGGCGACGGGGACAGCGAGCGTCCAGTCCGTGGCGACGTTCTCGCGGCAACTCTCCAGATAGAGCTCGGGGCGCACGTCACGGCAGAGCTCCTGGTAGATGAGGAACCATGCGGAGTCGGGGCATGCGAGTGCACGTTCCCAATGGCCCGCGTGCCGGGCAGCTTCGATCCCGGCAAGCAGCTTCTTGGTGTCGCGCGCGCCGAGGCCGAGGAAGAACGCGATCGTGGTGTCAGCGTCCAGTTCGAGATCCGACGCCGACCATTCCAGAGCGCAGAGCCTGTCGGCGAGGGCGAACGAGCGCTTGCTGGCGTCCGGGCGGTCGCCTGTTTCGGTCGCCGACCATTCCCAGTCGAGCAAGAGCTGTGTGACCTTGGGACCGAACTCGCAACCGGTCTCTGGGTCTCCGAACCATTCGGGCAGCCCTGCCGCGAGGCTCTCCGCAGTTTCGCGCAGGGACTCGACCATGCTCAGTTCCGGGTCGAGATCTTGTGCCACGATGTCCGGTAGCAGCTTGCGCAGGCGCGCGGCAACTGTGTCCAAGTCATCCCGGGCGGAAGTCGCGTCGAAGTACGGCGGCCTCCAGTGTTCGTCCTGGCGGCAGTAACTGCCCTCTGCGCACGACGTCTCCTCGACGATCCTGTTCCATTCTGCCCAGGCCTGGTGCCATTCCTGGATGAGCTTCCTCTTGCCCAGCTTGGGTCGTGTTCCGCGTGCGACCGACGTCAGCACTGCGTCGAGCGTCGCGGCCGTGTCTGCGTCCAGCTGCAGCATCAAGCGCTTGCGAGCCGCCTTGTCCAGGCTGAGCAAGACGGCTGGGAGCAACTCCTTGAGTTCGGTGTCGGAGAGGCTCTCCGACAGGAGCGTGAGCAGTTTCTTGCGCTTAGCGTTCGCACGTGGAGCCATGTTCGCAGAGTGCGGTTCGGTGTCGCAGAGTCAAGCGTCGACAGCGAAGACCGCATCCACGATCTGCCGCATTGTCATCGGTGCGGCGCAAGCCTGCCGCCCGTGCATACGAATGGAATGAGCATCAGGAGGAAGGCGACGTGATACCAGACTGGCATCAGGGTCCACACGCCAGCTTGGACGCCGATCCCCGTTGCGAGTAACAGGAGCGCAGTCGTCATCACGGCCGGCCGGGCGCGGTGCGGCGCGACGGACGCGCTGACGAAACCGGCGACGACCGAACACCCCAGGCTCAATCCGATCGAGCCGACCAGGGGCATCCGCTTCGTGAATGCGTTTCCCACGTCGATGGCGCTGGCTGTTTCGCCGAAGAACACGGCATTGCCGCCGAGCCAGAGCACCGTCCATGCGGCGTAGCCGAGGATCACCGCCATGACGAGCCGCGTCATGGCGCGTCTCCTTGCCCCGATGGATCGACTGGCCAGTTCTCGCTGCGGCATCTCTTGGGAGTCGTAAACGCGAGTACCTTGAACATGCCGAACAGCATGCGGATGCCGAGTGTCGGCTTGCCGGTCTCAAGGACGCTCTTGAGCGTCTTCACGATCATCGATCCGCCCTGGACCATCTGCTTCGCAGTCTTCGTGCCATCCGGAAGGTCTAGGATCGTCAGCGTGAATTCGACCGAGTCTCCGACCTCTCTCAGGTCGTAGGCGACGATGCACTCCGGGTCGTCATAGGCCGTGAACTTGAACGTGTGCGCAAAGCGTGTCGGTGGTGTGCACTCGAGAATCTCGCCGACGATCCCTGTGTATTTTCCGTCCGGCGAGCGCATCGCCAGCCTCGCGCCCGGCGCGAGGCGTGTCACGTCGAGCCGTGAGTTGAAGAACGCAGGGATCGGTCGGTCCGTTCTAGTGATCTCGTGCCAGACGTCGTCGATCGAACCTTCGATCATGACGCGGAACTTGTGCGTCTTGCGCGCACCAGGGGCGTTAGGCATGCTTCTTCTTCCTCTTGCGTGTGCGTGCTTCGACGTTGGCTTGAATGTCCGTCAACCGGCCCGCCCAGAACGCGCTGTAGCGGGTGGTCCACCGGTCATAGATTTGCTGAATCGGGACTGGGTTGAAGTAGAGCCGCCGGGTTCGCCCTTCCTTCTCGCTGATCACGAGGCCCGCCGCCTCGAGCGAGGCGAGGTGTTTCATGGCCGCGATGCGGCTGAACTCGAAGTGCGATGCAATCGCCGAGACGCTCGCGCCCGGCGCCTGCATCAACAGGTCGAGCATCTTGCGTCGCGCCGGATGCGCGAGCGCGCCGAACACGAGGTCTTGCGAGCGCGATCTCTTCTGGTCCCCTGGGCGCAGCACTGCAAGCCCGTGGCAAGACCGCAGGCATCGGCGGCATCCGGCGCTCAACCAAGCGTCTTCATCCAGGTTCCGGAGACGGATGGGATAGCTTGGATGGGGGGGCTTGTCTACCCATGCCGATCCATCTAAACTCCTCGTCTTGCGCTCCGACTCTTGGAAGGTTGGCATGCACTCGCTGCACCCATGTGCAGGTTGCGATGTCCCGGATTCTGGTGAGGGCCGTACCGTGACTTCGACAGATTGCAACCCTTCCCCCGATCCGGATTCTAGGCCTGAGGATCCTCGGCTCGCTCCCTACTGGCACGCGATGGAAGAAGCTCGGCCTACTCTGATCCGGGTCGCAAGAGGAAGCGGCTTCGATCCGACTCTGTGCGAATGGCTGGTCGACGAGGTGCTGGAGCGCCTTTCTGAGTGCTACTTGCAGGAGAACCCTCCCCGGGATGTCTTCGCCTGGTGCCGCTCCGTGCTCCGTCGTTGTCTCGGCGAGATTCGCAAGCTTCCCTCCACCCGCTTGCTGAAGGGGGATCCCGTGGATGATCGTGCACGACGCACGCCCATGGCCATTCCCGGAACCCTGGAGTTCTGGACTTGGCTCGGAGTCCATCGCCACATCCTCAAGCCCCTCTGTTCCCCTCTCGAATGGAAAGCCGTTCTCCATACACGGGATGCTCGGACCGTCGCCCAGGCTGCCAGAAGCTGTGGTCAGACCGAACGCGACTACCGAAACCTCCTCAAGCGCGCCGGCGGCAAGTTTTTTTCAGCGCTCTTGCGAAATCTTGTTCTCCAATGCCACTGAGACGGTGGGAAAGAACTATAAGAAGATCTTACTTGGCACTCAACTAACTGAGATTCTCAAGTTAGCTCCTGTTCATGGAGCATTGAGAGCACAATTCGCGCAAGAGGACAGATTCGAGTGGAGAACGCA
>CAYSWE010000450.1:0-4435 GCA_964434515.1 uncultured Phycisphaerales bacterium
CGCCGTCGGCTTCGGCGAGCGCCTGGCATCCCAGGCATACGCCGAGAATTGGCATGCTGTGCGCGGCACGCCGCACGGCATCCAGAAGGCAGCCGGCCTCGGCCGGGTGTCCCGGTCCCGGGGAAAGCACGAGCGCCGAGTAGGACTCCTCGAGCAGCTCGGCCGCGGTGATGCGGTCACTCCGGACTACCCGTGTCTTCACGCCGCGCGCGCGGAACGCCTGGTCGAGGTTGAAAACGAACGAGTCCCGGTTGTCGAGAATGAGCAGCACTGGCTAGCAAGATACGCTGGCCGCCAGGCCCTGCCAGCCTATGCTCTCGCCCTTTTCTGCGCCGAGCGTTGGCGCGTGAGTCGGGAGGCATCATGAACATCCTGGTCATCGGTATGGGCGAGGTCGGCTTCCACGTGGCCAAGGTGCTCTCCGAGGCGAAGCATTCCGTGACCGTCTTGGACCCGGACCCGGTCAAGGTCAAGCGCGCCGGCGAGTCGCTCGACGTGCAGACTCTGCGTGGCGACGGCACGCTGCCGCGTGTTCTCGACGAAGCGGATGCGGGCGGGATGGATCTCGTGTTGGCGGTGACGGACAACGACCGATCCAACATGCTGTCGTGCTTGCTCGCGCGCCGCATGGGGGCCCAGGCGGCGATCGTGCGGGTCCGTGACCAAGAGGACTACCGCAACTACCGCAGCCTGCTGCGCAAGAACATCCTCTTCGATGAGATGCTGAGTCTCGAGGACCTTGCCGCCGAAGAGATCGCCAAGATCGTTCGCCGCAACCAGGCCGTGTCGCTCGAGAATTTCCTCGAGGGCAAAGTGACCCTGCGGGTCCTGCCGGTCAAGGAGAAGTCGCCGCTGCTGGGCAAACCACTCAAGGACATCAAGCTGCAAGGCAACGTGTTGGTTGTTGCCACGCGGCGCGACTTGGTGACACAGATCCCCGACGGCGACTTCCGCTTTCTCGTCGAGGACGAGGTCTACGTGCTCGGTCGGCCGGGCTCGGTCGAGGAGTTCGAGGCGTGGATGGGGGCGCATCGCGGGCGCACGCGGAACGCGATCCTGTTCGGTGCCAGCTCCGTTGCCTTCCACGCGGCGCGCGCGCTCGAGCGGCACGGTGTGAAGATTCGCCTGCTCGCCGATGGACGTGAGAAGAGCGAGCGTCTGGCGGAGCTGCTCGATTCGACCACGGTGCTGCGCGTTGACGGGATTGACATCGAGGCGTTCAAGGAGGAGCACGTCGGTCAGGCCGATGTCTTCGTCGCCGCGAGCGAGATCGACGAACGCAACCTGCTCGCCTGCCAAGTGGCCAGCAAGCTTGGCTGCGAGCGGACGATCGCGCTCGTGAGCAGTAGCGACTACGTTGACATCTACGAGGAGATCGGCATCGACCGGGCGGTCTCGCCGCGCCTGCTATGTTCGGATGCGATCATGGCCTACGTCCAGGCCGGTAAGCTGCAGATGCTGGCGATGTTCGACGAGGGGGCGGCGAAGGTTTGCACGGCGAAGCTCGCGCCCGGTGCCGCGCTCGTCGGTCGCGCGCTGAAGGACGCGGGCTTTCCCAAGGGCTGTGTCGTCGGCGCGATCCAACGCAGCACGGCCGAAGACGCCGAGGTCGTCATCCCCCAGGGCGACCAGGTATTGGCCGCGGACGACCAGCTGATCCTGTTCATGCTCTCAAAGGTCGAACAGAAAGTCTTTGAACTCTTGTCAGCGAAAGCCCGCCGCTGACGGAAACCGCGTGCCAGCGGGCGTCGCAGCCATGCCGGGTTTTCGGCCGCGTTTCTAGCGTTTGGTGCGGATGGTCCGGGCGCCGTCGGAGCGGTAGAGGACTTCGATCTTCGGCACGGCAGCGTGCGGTTCGAGGAACGCTAGGCGAAACTCGGGTAGCCCGGCCATGAGAAGCATGTCGGGCTCGCCATCGATGCGAGCTCGGCCCTTGAGTAGGCCGACGAGGGCGAGACCGCCATCCGTGCGCCGGAAGACACCGGCGCCGATGTGCCACGGCTGCAACTCCAGGCCGGCCGGTTGCTCGAGTACGGTGCCGTTGACGAGTTCGGCATTGTCGACGGCGCGCACCGGATGCTGCCAAACTCGCGGGCCATCCAGGCCCATCAGCACCAGTTCCTCGCCCGGCCGCACCGGCTCGAAGCTGATCGGAATCGTCGGAATGTCGACCTCGAGCTGCACCGTGCTCAAAGGCCCGCCGAGCGGTAAGACCTCGCCGACCTCGACCAGCGGCGACGGGCCGAGAAAGTAGAAGACCTTCGCCGGTCCTTGCTGCGCGGTCCGCCCGAGGAATAGGATCCCCTCATCGGTCGAAACCCCGAGTTCCGTTCCCCGCGTCGTCGTAATCTGCACGACAGGGACCTCGGGTGGTTCGAGCCGTTGGTAGCGACACCCCGTGGCGAGCGCGAGCAGGCCGAGGGCCAGCACGCGCCGCCGCAGGGCGCGGTCACCGCACGTACGCTGGCTTGGCACTATAGACCGCGCCTCACATACAGCTTCCACGTGGCCTCGAGCTTGTCCCAGTCGACACCCTTGAATGCCTCGTCGACAGCCTTCTCGGTGTCCTTGGTCTCCAGCGCGACCTTGATGTAGGTGTCGAGAATGTGGTCCCACTTCTTGTCCCAGAACGGCGTCTTCCGGCCGCGGATGAAGAAGTCGACCATGGAATAGCCCTGTGCGTAGTAGTGAGACGCGTTGGCTCCGTAGAACTTGTCCTTGTGCCAGCGGACGATGTCCTTGAGCGGTACCGTTTGGTGGGTCTGGACGAGCTTGCGAATGTCTTCCTTGCGCATCTTCGATGTGGCGAGCCGCCACTTATTCTTGCCGAGGTGCTTCATGGAGCCAAAGAAGTCGCCCATGCCCTCGTCGAACCAACGGTGAAGGTGGGCGCCTGGGAACCAGAAGTGTGCGTACTGGTGCCAGCCCTCGTGAAACGCGACCACGTTGGTCTTGAAGAGTCCCAGACTCTTGGCGTTGAACACCACCAGTTCCTTGGATAGCGGATTGAACCAGCCGATGGTCCCTCCCGACGTGTTGCCGTAGCGATCGAACTCCTGCTTGTTGCGGCAGATCCGCAGGACGCTCCACCACTTCTCTACGCCTTTGTGGGGTTTGAAGCGCTTGATGTACTGGCGATGCATCTCCTCCATCTCGCCGACCAGATGCTTGGCGAACTTGTAGGCCTTTGGCTTCTTCCCCTTGTCGAAGGCGTAGAGCACGATGTAGTTCTTCGTGCAGAATATGGACCAGTCCTTGAGCTGCTTGAGCGGTTTCTTGGCGTCCGCGAGTAGCTTCTTGCGGAGCTGTGTGAACTTGAGGTCGCCGGCCACCGTGACGTATTCCTCGCCCTCGATCGCGCGATCCTTCTTCGGCCTCGCGTCGCCCTCGAACGGCGCAACGCTCTCAATCGCCTTCTTGACCGTGCTCTTCAGCTTGCGCTGAAAGCCGTCCGGGAAATGGCCGACGACCGCGATCTCGCGTATGCCGATCTCATAGACCGCGGCCATGTGGACCCAGTACGAGCCATTGGCCGGATGCTTCCACTCATAGTATCGGAATGGCAGCCTGCTGCCGCTGCGCTGCTTCTTGTCGACCGCCCGCTTGGTGAACTCAGAACCCCGATTCTCTGGGGACTTGTCGAGCCAATGCTTGAAGTTCTTCCATGGACTCGCCTTGAACATGGCGAGCTTCTCGAGATCGGTGAGCTCGCGCTTCTCCTTCGCGGCCTTCTTGAGGATGTCGGCGGCGCCGGTCGTCGCGACCTTGTCCTTGTTGAGGAACGCGTAGATTTGGATGCCCCAGACGAACTTGCCGCCCTTTCCGTAGAGCGGCTTCACCGAGAACCACTTGTCCACGAGATTGGGGACTGGCTGCCCCTTGTTGAGCGGCGTGGCCTTCAGATACCTCTTGGGCATTCGGTAGCTGATCCCGATCGGATCGTTTTCGACCGTTTGCCACTGGCCGGTCAGGGAAGGCACCAGCGTGAGGGACAGCAACGCGGCGGTCGAAACGCCCAACAGGCGGCGCTTGGCGAGGGTCATACAGCTTCTCCAGTCTCAGGGGTGCGGATGCCAACGAGTATAGGATGTTGCCGCGGCGTCGACCGGAGTTTTTGTCGAACCCGCTGCCTCCCTGGAGTCTGCCGCTCAGGAGTCCGACTCTTTCGCTTTCGCCTTCTTGGCCTTGGCCTCCGCGGTGGCCTTGGTCTTTGCGCCTGATTTGGTTCCATCGCTGCCGCTGGATTGCTTCGCTGCGGCCTCCGAATCCTTCTGGTAGGACTCGCTACGATAGTCCGTCTCGTAGAAGCCAGATCCCTTGAACAGAAAGCCCGCGCCCGCCCCGATCAGGCGAACGAGTTTGAGCTTGCCGCATTTGGGGCACTTGCGCAGCAGCTTGGCCGAAATGGATTGGAACTTCTCGAACCGATGACCGC
>CAYSWE010000451.1:0-4428 GCA_964434515.1 uncultured Phycisphaerales bacterium
TCCCGGGGCAGCCGGGGTTCGCTGGAGGATTCGGGGGTGGTAAGGGCGGCCGCGGCGGTGATAGTCCGCGCAAACCCGGGAGTCCCAAGATCGACGGATTGCCCGGCGAGGCCGCGAAGCTTCCCATGGGGCATCCGCTCGCTGCGAACGCCCCGGGCACTGCTGGCCAAGGGGCGAAGGCATACCCCGCTTCAGGCAAGGACGCCGATGTTGTGTTCTCCGCGTACGACCATACGATTTCGCAGATGGCGGCGGCTGGCGGCGGTGGCGGTGGCCTCGTGACGGCCGGTGGCGGCGGCAAGACCCTGAACAACGGCAAGGGGATCAAAACTTACCCGCCGGTTGCCAAAGACTTTGGCCCGCCATCCTCGCCAAGCAAGGCCCTCGGTTTTGGGCAGTTGTTCAGTCTGACGCGCAAGAGCAGCGACCTCTATCTGGTCGGGGGCGCCGGTGGTGGTGGATCGGGGGCACACCCGATCGGGACGTTCAATCCCGGTAGCGCTCCAATCGACTGGTCGTCCGGCGGCGGTGGAGCCGGTGGTGGTGGCATCTTGCACATCAAGGTTGGCGGCATTTTGACCGTCGGGCCGACCGGCAAACTCCTTGCGCGCGGCGGCGATGGCCACAGATTCACGCTTGACGACCTGAACTTCATAAACCCCCCGCCCGGGGGCGCTGGCTCCGGCGGCACGCTCCTTCTGCAGCTCGGCGACATTCCGGAGTTCCGCGGGCTCGTCGATGCGCGCGGGGGGCGCGCTGGTCGTCTTGACGCTTTGGGCGGTAAGAACGGTCTCCGACTCAATGTGGACTCGCTCTCCGGTGCTGGCGGCGAAGGGTTCATCCGTGTCGAGGCCAACCCGCGGATTGATCACAAGCGGCTCAACATGCTTCCAGGGGCGCGTCCGGAGAATTCCTCGACGATTCGTTCCGGGGACTTCGATTCGCAGTCGATGCTGGCTTCGGACTGGCGCGACACCAAGCTGTTCTTCCCGCCGAAGTTCCTGCGTTACGAGATCGTGGCGATCGTCAACTCGAAGGAAGTGACCTTCAGCGACGATCCCAAGAAGGGCACTCCCGCGGACGACAAGGCCGTCATCACGCTCTTGATCCAGGGGGCGCAGCTGGATCCGGACACCAAGCGACCGGACCTCGACACGCTATCGCCGTGGTTCGTGGGCCAGACCGATCCTCTCAACAAGGACGGTGGCAACGGTGTGCGTTACCGCATTCGTTTCAACGGCAACGCAACCCTGAAGAGCTTCAAGCTCTTCTTCAAGGGGTAAGCCCTCTGTTCTTGTTCTGAGACTCGCTGCTCGTGCAACCTGCATTCGTAATCTCGACTCGGTCCCCTTTCCGAAGAAGTCCCATGCGACGCTCCATAGCCGGATTCCTCTTTACCTCGACCCTTGCGGTTTCGTTCTTTGGTTGCAGTGGCGGCAGCGGACCGACCTCCGGCAGCTTCGGGGCTGCATGTCTTGGCGTTGGTGAGCTGTGCATCGTGCGCTGCAATCTCGGTTGCTCGACGACGACGGGATGCTCGGTGAACGAGATTGCCGTGAATCAGCCGATCCGCTTCGAGTTCAGTCAGCCGATCGACCCCAAGTCGGTGACGACTGCGAGCTTCTCGCTGCGGTCGAGCCGCGGTGTCGAGCCGCGTGGCGACTTTGTGGTGCAGGGGTCCATGGTGCTCTTCACGCCGTCCGTCGAGACGCGCAATGGGCAGAACTTCTTTGGCTTCGATCGTGACGAGGTGTACACGCTCGAACTGCAGGGTGGAGACCAGGCGACGTCACCGATTCGGTCGGTTCGGGGAGACATCCTACCGAACCCCTTGCGTTGCCAGTTGACCGCCAACCGCGGCGTCGTGGATCTCGATGGCAAGATCCCTTCGGGCAAGCTCGTCGTGCCTGCAGCTAGTTCCGGCGTCGCGGAAGACACGCTCGTCGTGCTCGAGTTCAGCGAGGTCATCAACACCGCCACGTTTATCGGCGGCGGCACGGGCGGTGGAATCTTCTACAAGGTTGCGCTCACCGACCCGGTGAGTGGGCAGTGCAGTCGTAGAGTCTTCCCGTTGCCCGGCGTGGTGTCTCTCAACGTCGACCAGGTGAACAACAGGACGCGCGTCATCTTCCGACCGTCGTTGCTGCTCCCTAGCGATGCGTGCATCCTCGTCAACATCACCCCGCAGATCGTGGATCTGTCCGGCAAGGCGGCGAAGCCGGTGACCTTCGAGTTTCGTGTGCGCAAGCGCCCGGTCCTCGACCAGTTCGTCGAAGAGAAGTTTGTTTCCAGCGCTAAGCGGGACAAGGCCCTAACGGGCGCTGCGTGGGGGCGCGGCAAGCTCGTTGCCGGCCGGCTCGGTGGCTCCGGTGTGCTGGGCGACTTTGCGGCTACGGCCGGCATGGACATCAATCAGAAGGATGCGGCTGGTCGCGATATCTATGTCTGGGACACGGACAAGCAGCTCATTCCCGGCACCCGAACACGCTCGGGCAAGGACATCACCGTCACCAATGGTGTGTTCGAGTTCGGTCGCTTTGTGCTCGGCGCGAAGGAGCGGATGCGCATCGTTGGCACCCAGCCGATGCACATTGTCGTTGGCGGTGAGGCGAGAATCGATGGCGTGATCGAGGTCGTTGTGCCGAAGCCACCGAAGAAGGGCCTCGACCCGCTGCGCGGTGTGCCGGGCGGCAAGGGGGGACCCGGTGGAGCGGCCGGTGGGCAGGGCGGCGACCAGCCCAAAGCAAAGGGCGGTTCGGTCACGGGTCGGAACGGTGGCGATGTCGTCGTTCCACAAGGGCACCCGCGTGCGGCGCAAGCCGCCGGCACCGGCGGGCGCGGCTCCGTTGCCAACCCGAAGTCTGGCAAGGATGTGGACGTCAGGTGGATCAAGAGTTTTGGTGCGAAGATCTTTGTCCGGATGACGGCATCCGGCGGTGGCGGCGGTAGTCTCTGGGACACGGGTTCTGGTGCGCTCCTCGGCACGGGCGGGCTGGTGCGCAAACTCAAGCCCAAGAAGCCCCAGTTTCCCTATCTGTCGACGGATTTCGGTGAACCTTCGAAGGGCGGGATTGCTTTTCCGGTTTTGCCCGTCGTGGGCACCAAGGCGAGCCGCGACCTGTTCCTCATCGGCGGTGCAGGCGGCGGTGGTTCCGGGGCCCATACCCTGTATAGCCAGGTCGCTCCGCGCATCGACTGGACTGCCGGTGCCGGCGGTGCCGGTGGCGGTGGGGTCCTGCATATCGTGACCGGTGGCGACTTCAGCTTGACGCGCGACGCCGCCTTGGAGGTGCGCGGTGGAGGCGGCAAGGATCTGGATCGTTCGGACAATGGTCTGCAGCCCGGAGCTCGCGCGCCCGGTGGCCCAGGCAGCGGCGGGAGTGTGCTCATCCAGGCCGGTGGCGTCGCGACACTGGCAGGAACCGTGGACGTGTCTGGTGGTGGGAAGGGGACAATGGCGGAGAATGCCAATGGCCAACTCGCCGAGATCGCGACCGACAGTGGCAAAGGCGGCGCGGGCTATCTGCGTGTCGAGACCGATCCGCCGACCAATCACACGAACTTTGCCAAGGTCATTCCGCCAGCAACCGCCGGCAACTCTGGAACGCTGCGTTCGACCGACGACGCGCCGCGTTCCGTCGCGACGTCCCTTTGGTACAACACCCGATCGCTGTTTCCGCCGACATTCCTGCGCTATGTGATCAAGGCGAAGATCGACGGCAAGGATGTCGTCTACAGCGACGACGCCAAGCTCGGGAAGCGAGCTGTCGATGGTGAGCCCGTGGAGTTCTACATTCAGAGCGCGGCGGTCGATCCCCAGACGTCGAATGTCGTCGGCCCGCTGACCGATTGGGTTGCCGGTACCGTGCTTGGGCTCAACGCCGCCAAGTTCGTCGGCAAGACCGGCAACGGCTTCCGCTTCATGATCGTCTTCAACAAGGACGCAGGCAACGTCAAGACGATCGAGATCAGTTCGCTTCGGGTTCTGTTCCGGGGCTAGACCACGCCCGCAGCCACGCTCTTCGAGGTCGCCGCGCTGTTTGACGGCGACCGTTGGTCTCGTGACGTTCACGTCGAAGTGGACGTCGCTGGCGTGGTGGTTGCGCTCGCGCGAGATGCTTCGCCGGCGCGGCGCGTTGGCCGTCGCGTCGACGTCCTGACTCCGGGACTCGTCAATGCCCACTCGCATCTCGACCTCGCCGCGCTACCGGAGGCGGGGACTGTCGGCGGCGGCTTCTGTGGTTGGATCCGGCGCGTCCTTGCCTCGCGCCAGCTGAACGATGCCGCGGTCACGGCTCAGAGCAATGTCGCCGCGGCGCTTGCCAGGGGTGCGACGGTGTTCGCAGACATCGACGCCACCGGGGGCAGCTGCGAGCAGCTCGCTGTTGTCGGGTTAGGTGGACGAGCGTATCGAGAGCTGCTCGGCTT
>CAYSWE010000452.1:0-4425 GCA_964434515.1 uncultured Phycisphaerales bacterium
CTCCCGGAGTTTTGGCCGGCAGCCTCTCGCGGACGCTGTTTGCCGACTCCATCCTGCGCCGATAGGCTGGCGCCCATGAGTTATGGTCACCAATCCGACGTTCACCGCCCCCCCGCCGACTTCAGCGCCCAGGCGCGTGTTTCATCGATGGATCAGTATCGCCAACTCTGGGATGCCTCGGTTGCCGACCCGGAAGCGTTCTGGGCTGAGATCGCCCAGCGGGTTCGCTGGCGCAAGCCATTTACCAAGGTGCTCGAGTGGGACTTTCCTGCGGCGACGATTCGTTGGTTTGAGGACGGGACGCTCAACGTAACCGAGAGTTGTCTGGATCGACACGTCGAGGCGGGGCATGGGGACCGGCCGGCGATCCTATGGGAGGGCAACGATCCCAAGGCCGACGAGAAGATCACGTATGCTGAACTCTTGCTGCGAGTTTGTCGGTTCGCCAACGTGCTCAAGAAACTAGGTGTACGCAAGGGAGACCGTGTTTGCATCTATATGCCGATGATTCCCGACCTGGCAGTGGCCATGCTTGCCTGCGCCCGCATTGGTGCGGTGCACTCGATCGTCTTTGGAGGCTTTTCGTCGGACGCGATTCGCGACCGGATTCAGGATTCGACCTGCAAAGTGTTGATTACCGCGGACGGAAGCTACCGCGGGACCAAGGAGGTTCGTCTCAAAGACATCGCCGATGCAGCGCTTGCCCAAGTCGATTGTGTCGACGCGTGTATCACGTTTAAGAACACCGGCAATGACGTTTCGATGCCGGAGAGCGGACACTACTGGGCCCACGAACTTCTTGCTGACAGCGAGATCGTGGATGAGTGTCCCGCCGAGGAAATGAGCGCCGAGGACCCGCTGTTCATTCTCTACACGTCGGGGTCGACCGGGAAACCAAAGGGTGTGCTGCACACGTGCGGCGGCTACTTGGTCTATACGGCCTACACGCACGAGCTGGTCTTTGACTGCCGTGCTGGCGACGTCTACTGGTGCACTGCAGATATCGGCTGGATCACGGGGCACAGCTATATCGTCTATGGGCCACTGGCGAACGGTGCCACGACGCTCATGTTCGAGGGTGTGCCGACCTGGCCGGATGCCGGCAGGTTCTGGGACGTCGTGGACAAACATCAGGTGACGCTGTTCTACACGGCACCGACAGCGATCCGCGCACTGCGCCAGGCTGGCGATGAGTTCGTGACCAAGCATCGCCGCACGACACTGCGTCTGCTCGGCACCGTTGGGGAGCCGATCAACCCGGAGGCGTGGGATTGGTACGACAAGGTCGTCGGCGACGCGCGCTGTCCGATTGTCGATACCTGGTGGCAGACCGAGACCGGGGGGATCATGATCTCGCCGCTCCCGGGAGCGACGCCGACGAAACCCGGGTCGGCCACCTTTCCATTGCCGGGCGTGCAGCCGTGTCTTGTGGATGAGTCCGGCACCGAGGTCGAGGGCAACGATCAGAGCGGACTCCTGTGCATCAAGTTCCCCTGGCCCGGCATGGCCCGGACGCTCTATGGCGACCACGATCGATTCGTCGAGACGTATTTCGCGCGCTTCCCCGGCAAGTACTTCACGGGCGACGGGTGTCGTCGCGACGCCGACGGCTACTACTGGATTACCGGCCGCGTCGACGATGTGCTCAATGTATCGGGTCATCGCATCGGCACCGCGGAGGTCGAGAGCGCTCTCGTTGGTCACGCCGGCGTGGCCGAGGCCGCGGTCGTCGGCCGGCCCGACGAAATCACCGGGGAGGCGATCTATGCCTACGTGCAGCTCGAGTCTGGTCTCGAAGCTTCCGATGCTGCACGCCAGGAGCTCATCGCGCAGGTTCGCAAGGAGATTGGGCCGTTTGCCGCGCCCAAGGCGATCCACTTTACGCCCGGGTTGCCCAAGACTCGATCCGGCAAGATCATGCGTCGCATCCTCCGCAAGATCGCGGCCGGGGAAACGGAGGACCTCGGGGATACGACGACGCTTGCGGATCCCGAGATTGTTACAAGGTTGATCGAGACGGCTCCAGGTCGCTGACATCTGTCGCAACGATGTCCCGATTGGCTCGTTCGTAGCGTGGTTAGGGCCTGTTAGGGGAACCCGCCCGGAACTCGTGATCGTCTTGTTTGGTGTGCCACGCAGGCCTCCTTTCGCGTGGCGATCCCGTTTCCAAGCAGGAGTGAGGTATTCATGAAGTTCCTAGTTTCCACGGTTTCCATTCTCTCGATCGCTGGCGCGCTCGCCGCGCAGAATGCTGTTTCGCTCGAGACGGCCACCGATGTCGCGGTCTTCGCGCGGGCCGGCACGGGCGCAGCGCTCAAGTTCGCCCCCATGGGCACCAAGGTCACCGCGCTGCGGCTTGCGGCAACGCAGGGGGCAGCCGGCGCTCGTGCCAAGGCGAGCCTGGCGGCGACTCTCAAGCGCGTTCCGCGTGGTGCCCGCGCGGTGATTGCCGAGTCGGGCCAGGCCGGGCTGCGCGGTTCGGGCAAGGCGTCCGCGGGAACGAGCAACTCCAAGGATGTCAAGAAGTTCGCACAGGGGCCACACAGCTTCCTCATGAAGATCGCAGTCAAGGCTGGGACCAAAATGCGCGTCTTGGTCGAGTTTCGCGGTCGCGTGTCGGCGAAGGGCGCCAAGTCCGAGGCTGCGGTCGATGTCAATGGCGACGACAAACCCGACTTCAGGGCCATCGCCGACGGTAAGCCGCACATGAAGTCCTTCGAGCTCACAGCCGGAGCCAAGGGGCTCGCATTGGGACTCACGACGAGCGCTGTGGCCGAGGTTTCGGCCCAGGGTTCGGCCGGCTATGGATCGATGCTCGCCGTGACGGTCTCGCGCGCCGACTCGGCCGGTCGGTGTGCGTTCCGGCGCTTCGGCACGAGCTGCGGTCCGGTTCTGACCGGCACGGAGCGGAGTTCGTCGCGAGGCACCGTGGTAACGTTTGGGACCACCAAGGCGCACGCCAACGCGCTCGCGATATTCCTGATGGGCGCCGTGCGCACCAATGTGCGGATCCCGCGCACGCGTTGCTTCCTCTACACGCGGCCGTTGATCCTGTTCTCGCGCCGCACCGACGCGCAGGGCAATGCGCGAATCAGCTTTGTCGTGCCCAAGGACTTCGCGGGCAAGGTCGTCACTCAGGACCTGATTCTCTATCTCGACGGCAAGCGAAACGTCCATGCCGAATCCACCGAGGGCATTGAGCTGGCCTGTAAGAAGGCCCAATAGCCCGGATTTGCAGAGCGCGCCGACCTGGCCGGGTGGCCATGGGTCGGACGCGTCGGGTTCGACGCCCTGGGGCGCTTGACGATATGTACGTGATGTCCTAGCCTGCCCGGGTCTTCGGCGTCTTTCGTTGAGACGGATGCCCCACGCTTCCGGGCGAGGGCCCGCGTCGCGTCGATCGCGCCGTTTCTCTACCCCCGAAGGCCGCTCCCGATCAAGGAGGACACGATGCATTTCACAGTCTCCAGGCATTCGCTCGTTCCGTTGGCGCTCACGGTTCTCCTGCCATCGCTTGCGAGCCAGTCCTTCGGGGTCACGACGCCGAGCAGCCTGCAACTCCGGGACGGGTCGAGCAAGGAGCCGCGGATCCTCGGTGGGTATGCAGGTCGAACCCAGGTGCTCATTGCCGCGCGACGGCTCACCGGCTTTGCCAAGAAGTCGATTCGGCGCATCATCGTGCGCCGCGACGCACAGACGGCCGCGTTGTTTCCGAAGGGGATGCCGGGTGGTTGGATCGATCTGATGATTGTCGCGTCCTGGACCGCGCGCAGCGTGCGAAACCCGTCGTCGTCCTTCGCGGCGAACCATGGAGCGGGCGCCGTAGTCGTGTATCGAGGCCCGTACCGTGTCCCCGATTCGGCGAAGCTTGCGCCCGGGACCAAGGCGGCCAGTCTGGCTCCGAATGTGTCGGCGCACATCGTCTTGCAGAGCCCGATTCCTTATGTCGCCAATCGGAACCTCTGTCTCGAGTTCGTTCACCGCCGGCATGCGACCAAGCCAGGGCCCAAACGGTGGTATGCAGACCTCGAGGTTCGTTATCCTAGCAACACCGGAACCTTCGGCCGCTCTTGCTTCCGGCCGGGCCGGGTGGATGCTGCGGCAAACCGGTTCCGCGGGGCGACCGTGATTGGTGGAACCCTGCTGGCTAAGACCACCGCGCCGGCGACGCCTTTGGCCTTGCTGATCATCGGTGCGAGCAACGAACGGTGGGGCAGCAACAAGCTCCCCTATGACTTTGGGAACATGGGTGCCAAGAACTGCTATCTGTTCGTGTCGCTCGACATGTTGATCCCGACGAGTGCACGGAAGCTGCCGCACTACTCTGGGGCGGTGGCGCAGGTCACGTTGCCGATCCCGTATGCGAACGGCCTGGTGGGCGCGCGCGTCTTTTCGCAATGGTTCTTCTATCAGCCCAAGGCCAAC
>CAYSWE010000453.1:0-4409 GCA_964434515.1 uncultured Phycisphaerales bacterium
CCCGCAGTGTCGACTTGGACTCACGTGACAGGTCGCAAACCTCTGGGACCGACATCTGCATGCGGAACGCGAGCTCGTACTGGGCGATCCGCGTCTCCGTTTCGCGATCGAGTTCTCGCTCGAACTGCATCCGATTGAGATCGCGCAGAGCGTCCAACGTTCGGCGGCGGGTCCTGCGATCCACGCCGGCAGGGTTGGACAGGAACAGCACGGGGTCTCCCTGCGAACGGAGCTGGACGCCCTGATAGCGAGTCGGCAGGAAGCCACTTCCCCACACGCTCTGGCCGGCGCTTGGATCTCGGCCACCGGAAACCAAGACCACGAAGCCCGGCAAGTTCGCGTTCTCCGTGCCGAGCCCATAGGTGACCCACGAGCCAAACGAGGGGCGACCGAGCCGCGGCGAACCGGTGTGGAGCAACAGCTGCCCCGGTGCGTGATTGAACTGATCGGTGTGCATCGACTTGATGAACGCCACCTTGTCGACGCACGAGGCAAGGAATGGCATGAGTTCGGAGACCCACGCGCCGGACTCGCCGTGCTGCGCAAACTCATACGGCGTCGCCAACACCTTGGGATGTCCCTTGATGAAGGCAAAACGCTCGTTCTTGATGAACTCGGCGGGACAGGGTTTTCCGTCGAGCTCCTTCAGCTTTGGCTTGTAGTCCAAGAGATCGTGTTGCGAAGGCGAACCCGCCATATGCAGATAGATCACGCGTTTGGCCCTGGGCATAGGGCCAGCCGGTCGATCGCGGCCGGTCTCGGCCTTTGCCGCGCTCGCCATGGCGGCGAGGCTCATCCCCCCCACACCCAAGCCAAAGCGGCCGAGGAACGTGCGCCGTGTCTGTTCCAAGAGTCGTCGCTCGGTTGTCATCGTTTCACCAAGAACTCGTCCAGGTTGAGGACCACGCTGCTGACTAGCGTCCAAGCAGCGACGGCCGGCAGGTTCGTAGCGTCGCCGACCTTGCCGCGCACGGACGTGGCAATGAGCTTGGCCTTTGGCGAATTCGACGCGAGTCGCGCCCGCTCACGGCCAAACAACCGTTCGAGCCGCGCCTGTTCGGCCGCTGCCGGCGCTCGGCTCAGACACTTCGCGAAGATCTCCCTGATACCCGCCGCGGCGTCGGTTCCGGAGGTCCTTGCGGTGCGCCGGCCAAGCTCCTGCGCCGCCTCGACGAACGCCGGGTCATTGAGCAAGACCAGCGCTTGCAGTGGCGTGTTCGTACGTGGCCGCTCCGTCACGCAGAACTCGCGGCTGGGTTCGTCCAACGTCGCCAACGAGGGGTACGGCGACGTGCGCCGCCAGAACGTATAGATCGCCCGGCGATAGCGATTGGGGCCGACCGCAGTCTTCCAGTGATCCTGGCTGTAAGCCATGCGCCAAAGCCCCGCTGGCTGCGGCGGCATGACCGGCGGTCCAAAGCGTCGCCGATCCAGCAGGCCACTCACCGCGAGCGTCGCATCCCGGATAGCCTCGGCGCCCAGACGCCGGCGCGGGCCGCGCGCGAGCAGGGTATTGGTCGGATCGATCGTCTCGAGCTCGCGGCGCCGGACCGAGGACTGCCGGTAGGTCGACGACATCACGATGCGCCGCACGAGTTGCTTGATGCTCCAACCGTGCGCGACCACGTCGGCAGCGAGCCAGTCGAGCAGTCCTGGATGCGTCGGCTTGTCGCCGCGCGTGCCCCAGTCGGTCGGCGTCCGGACGAAGCCGGCGCCAAACAGCGCGCTCCAGTATCGGTTGACGAGCACGCGCGCGGTCAGAGGGTTGTCCGGCGAAGTTAGCCAAGCGGCCAGGCCGAGGCGATTGCGCGGCGCGCCCGCAGGAAACGCGTGCAGCACATGCGGAACACCAGGTTCGACGACTTTGCCCTGATTGAGGAAGAAGCCGCGCTCGTGGATGTGCGTGACGCGTCGCGCCTTCCCCTGGAGCTCCCGCAAGATCGGCAAGCCTGGCAAGCTGTTTTGGAACTTCGTGAGGGCTGTGCGTGCCGCAGCGCGCTCGGGTTCCGTACGTGCGAGCCGCACTCGACGCTTCAGCTGGGCAAGCTTGCGCTTGCTTTCGCCGCGGGCAATGCGCAAGAGCGGTGCATCCGAACTCGAGTCGGTATCGGCCGTCTGATTGAAGAACGCGAACAGCTCGTAGTACTCTCGCTGGGAAATCGGGTCGAACTTGTGATCATGGCAGCGGGCGCAGCCCATGGTCATTCCCATCCAGACCTCGAACGTCGTATTGACGCGATCGACCACGGCGATGTCGCGAAACTCCTCGTCGTCGGTGCCGCCCTCGTCATTGGTCATCGTCATGCGATGGAACGCGGTCGCGATGAGCAAATCCTCGCGCGCCCGCGCATCCTTGGGTTTGGGCATGAGATCGCCGGCCAGCTGTCGCTTGGTGAACTCGTCGAACGGCATGTCGGCGTCGAAGGCGCGAATCACCCAGTCGCGATAGGGCCACGCGTCCCGTCGCTGGTCCTTTTCATAGCCACGCGTGTCGGCGTAACGCGCGAGGTCGAGCCAGCGAGCCGCCTGATGCTCGCCCCACGCCGGGTCCGCGAGAAGCCGATCCACCAGGCGCCGCCAAGCGTCCGACGACCGGTCGCTAACGAACGCTTCGACCTCGGCCACCGTCGGCGGTAGCCCGCGCAGGTCGAAGCTGAGCCGACGGATGAGAGTCCGGCGATCGGCCGGCGCCGCTGGCGCGATGCCACGCTTCTCAAGCCGATGGAGCACGAAGTTGTCGATCGGATTCGCGATCCACGACGTCGTTCGAACCGTCGGCGGCTCGGGGCGACGGACCGGCACGTAGGCCCAGTGGCCCTCGAACACGCCAACCGGCGAATGCCCGGCCGAATGGGCCGAAGCGAGGACCAAGAACACCGCGAGAAGACGAGAACCCACGCGCCCATGATCGCCGATCTCGGTCGGAATGAGAAGGCGAGTCGACGTCGAATCCGTTTCGTGGATTGCATGCGGCGTCGCATCGCGTATGACAACGGCTCCTGCCGCATGTTGAGCGGCGACTAGGAGGATCCCATCGCAGCGACACGCTCGCGCGGAGGACGCCCACGGCGCGGCGGCCCCTCCGGATCGCGCAAGAAAGAACGGCGCCCCCCCGTCCGCGAACTTCGTCCAACGGAGAACCCGCCGGACGTCGAGAGTTTCGAAGAATGGGATCTAGGCGACGACGTGCTCGATGCCCTCGACGAGATGGGAATCGAGGTGCCCACGCCGATCCAGGCCCTAGCAATCGGCGCCGTCCTCGATGGACGGGACGTCATCGCCAAAGCTGAGACCGGTACCGGCAAGACGCTCGCGTTCGGCGCGCCGCTGATGGCGAAGATGGACATCACCCGCACGACTGTGCTGGCCTTGGTCCTTTGCCCGACGCGGGAACTCGCCCAGCAGGTCGCCGAGGTGCTGCAGAAAATCGCCGAGTTCACGGGCGGCAAGGTCGTCCTCGTGGTCGGCGGCGATCCGATGCGGGAACAGATCCAAAGGGTGAAGGCCGGCGCACAAGTCATCGTCGGCACGCCAGGGCGGGTGCTCGACCTGCTCCGACAGCGCTATGTCGCATTCCCTTGGCTCGAGTTTGCCGTGCTCGACGAAGCCGACAAGATGTTCGAGATCGGCTTCCTCGACGACATCCGCGCCATCCTCGCCTACACCCCGAAGGAGCGGCAGACCCTGCTCTTCTCGGCCACCTACGTCAATGAGGTGCTGCAGCTTGCGCGCGAGGCCACCGTCGACCCCGTCGAGATCGCCACTGCGAAAGGCGTGGCGACCGTCGACAATATCGAACAGCTGTGGATCGATCTCGACGAGCAGGAGAAGCCCGATGTGCTCGAGCGCATCATCGAGGAGAGCGAAGAAGACGACACGTTCCTCGTGTTCTGCGAGCGTCGCACCGACGTCGACGGCCTCCTGCGACGTCTGTCGCGCTCGCCATGGCGAGTGACCGCATTGCACGGCGGCTATGACCAGAGCGTCCGGTTTCGTGTGATCCAGATGTTCCGCGATCGCGAGATCAAGGTGCTGATTGCGACGGACGTCGCCGCCCGCGGTCTCGACGTCGTGCACGTGACGCACGTCATCAACTACCAGATCCCACGTGAGGTCGAGGAATACACACACCGGATCGGCCGTACCGGTCGGGCGGGCCGCACCGGCACGGCCATCAGCTTCGTAGCCGGCGACGACTGGCGCCGCTGGAAGCACATCCTCAAGCAAGTGGACTGGGACATCGTAGAGATCGACCCGCCGCGACCGCGCCGTCGTGGACGGCCGCAGACGCGCGGACGCCCAGCGTCGTCGCGGCGTCCGCCTCCAAGGGGGCGCAACCGACACAGGTCGTAGCGCCGGCAGCGAATCGCCCCGGGACGCGGCCCGCTGCTAGTGGTCGCGTTTGGGCC
>CAYSWE010000454.1:0-4409 GCA_964434515.1 uncultured Phycisphaerales bacterium
TGACGCGGAAAGAAGTGGAAACGTATGCTCGCGAAAACGGTTTCGAGCCGTTTCAAGGGACGGACTTGAATCATGACGAGTGGGTGCGGCATCTGAAATCGGTCGATCGCAAGAAATGGCCCGAATGGGTGACGACCAGTCAGGTGACGATCGTGCCGTTTTATGATCGAACCGGGCTGATCTACGAGACGCTCGGGACGCTGAATACCGCGCTGACCGAGGAGATCCTGGTCACGATCATCGTCGTGCTCATCATGGTGCTGCACTTGCGCAGTTCCTTGTTGATCTCCTCGACGCTTCCGTTAGCCGTCATGATTTGCTTCATTGCCATGAAGCAGTTCGGCGTGGACGCGAATGTTGTCGCCCTCAGCGGTATTGCGATCGCAATTGGAACGATTGTGGATATGGGGGTCGTGCTTACCGAGAATGTGCTCAAGCATCTCGACGATGCCGATCCCGATGAGAATCGTTTGGAGGTCGTGTTTCGCGGCGCCTCGGAGGTCGGCAGCGCGGTGCTCACCGCGGTGCTCACGACGGTTGTGAGTTTCTTGCCAGTCTTCACGATGCAGGCGGCCGAGGGCAAGCTCTTCAAGCCACTGGCGTTCACCAAGACCTTTGCACTGGTCGCCTCGGTGATCGTCGCCCTGACCGTTCTCCCGCCACTGATTCATATGATCATCGCTCGGCGTCCGCTGGGCAAGCGTGCCTCGATGCGCGTGGGGCTTTCGGTTGTGGTTGCTGGTGTTGTTCTATTCTTGTTCGCACCGTGGTGGGCGGCAACGTTGGTTGCGGCAGTCGGAATGTTCCACGCCTTGAAGCCCCGACTGTCCGAGCGGTTGACGACGCGCGCGACGCTGGCGATGAACTTCGTCGTCGCTGCACTGGTTGCCGTCATCCTTGCCGGGCACTGGGCGCCGCTCGGTCCGGAAAACGAGATTCGCAACGTAGTCTTCGTCGGACTGCTGATCGGCGGACTACTCCTGTTCTTCAGGCTATTCCAACTTGCGTACGAGCCCATCTTGCGATTCTGCCTCGAGTTCAAGGGGCTTTTCCTCATCGCTCCTTTGGTTCTAGTCACCTGGGGGATGGTGATCTGGCTGGGCTTCGACAACGCCGTCTACCTCGTGTTTGGCGTCGCGCTGCTCTGTGTGACGATGCTGTTCTGGCAGCCTTGCGTCTGGGCGTTTCGCGAGCGCAAGTGGGTTGCCTTCTCGGCGGGTGCTCTCCTGTGGGCCGCGGGCTTTCTCTGCGTCTGGTTGTTGCTTCCTGTCGGCACGAAGGACCTTGGAAAGACAAGGTTCCATGAACTGGCAAAGGCGAGCTTCACCGGTCTGGGCAAGGAGTTCATGCCGAAGCTCGATGAAGGGTCCTATCTGTTGATGCCGGTCACGCAGGCGCACGCATCGATCGGCGAAGGCATGGACGTCATCGCCAAGCAGGATATGGCGATCTCCGCCATCCCGGAGATCGCCTCTGCTGTCGGCAAGATCGGACGTGTGGACAGTCCGCTCGATCCCGCGCCGATCTCGATGATCGAAACTGTCATCAACTACAAGCCGGAGTACCGGATCGACAAGGACGGCGAGCGGATGCGTTTTCGTTACGACGACGCCAAGGGCGACTTTGTCCGTGACGCGAGCGGCGAGCTCATCCCCGACCACGACGGGCGGCCGTTTCGTCAGTGGCGGCCGCGCATCAAGACTCCGCGCGACATCTGGGACGAGATCGAGAAAGCGGCGCGAGTCCCCGGTGTAACCTCCGCATCGGAGCTGCAGCCGATCGCTGCGCGGATCATCATGCTTCAGACGGGCATGCGTTCACCGCTTGGCATCAAAATCCAGGGGCCAGATCTGGAAACGATCGAGCGCGTCGGGATTGCCATGGAGCAACTGCTGAAGGAGATTCCTTCGGTCGAGCCGGCGACGGTGTTTGCCGATCGAGTCGTGGGGAAGCCGTACGTCGAGATCCACATCGATCGCGGGAAGATTGCGCGCTACGGGATCCCGATTCGACGCGTGCAAAACGTAATCGAGGTCGCGATCGGTGGCAAGCGCCTGACGACCACAGTCGAGGGTCTAGAACGCTATCCCGTTCGTGTGCGCTATGAGCGTGAGCTGCGCGATCAAGTCGAGACGATTGGCCGCATTCTTGTGCCTGCGCCCAACGGAGTGCAGATCCCGCTGGATCAGCTGGCCCAGATCCTCTACCGGCCCGGCCCGCAGGTCATCAAGAGCGAGGACACATTCCTCGTCAGCTACGTCACATTCAACAAGAAGCCTCAGTATGCCGAGGTCAACGTCGTCGAGGCGTGCCAGCGCTACTTCCAAGAGAAGATTGCTTCCGGCGAACTGGAGATCCCGGCCGGTGTCTCGTATCGCTTCACAGGGACATACGAGAATCAGCTCAGGTCCGAGGCGAGGTTACGGCTCGTCTTGCCGCTGGCGCTGTTCATCATCTTCATGATCCTCTACTTCCAGTTCCATTCGATCTCGACATCGTTGCTCGTGTTCTCTGGCGTCTTCGTCGCCTGGTCCGGCGGGTTTCAGATGCTCTGGCTCTATGACCAGGATTGGTTCCTCAACTTCAGCGTGTTCGGCACACCCATGCGCGAACTATTCCAGGTGCACACCTACAACCTCAGTGTGGCAGTTTGGGTCGGATTCTTGGCGCTCTTCGGCATTGCCACGGACGACGGCGTCATCCTGTCGACGTACCTGGGCCAAGTCTTCGAGCGCGAGAAACCCAACTCGATCCGGGCCATCCGTGAGGCCACCGTCCGCGCCGGCAAACGGCGCATTCGACCGTGCCTGATGACGGTCTCCACGACCATCCTGGCGCTCATCCCGGTGCTCACATCGACCGGCAAAGGAGCGGACATCATGGTCCCCATGGCGATCCCGTCCTTCGGCGGAATGACCGTCGTCCTGATTACAGTCTTCGTAGTCCCAACGCTCTACTGCGCCATAGAAGAACGAAAGCTAGCCCGCAAAAAGGTGTCGTAGTCATTTTTTCTATCAAAACGGATGGGCGCGTCGCGCTCACTCGACCTTGACGATGCGTGCGGAGAGTGGGCGTGCCTCGCCGACGTTCCAGTGGCCGGCGCGCGTATCGTCGGCAATCGACTCGACCACAACGATTGATGTTGCGAGAGTTTCCGCGGCGATCATGGTCTTGTGCGCGACGAGCGCGCTCTGCACAAGCTCGTCCGAGCTGCTGCACTCGAGCTGGATGCGGGCTTCGAGAGCGAGGCCGCTCTCCTTGCGCAGCGCGTTGATGCGGACGACCGCGTCGCGCGCGATTCCCTCGGAGCGCAGCTCGTCGTCCAGGTCGGTAGAAACCTGATCGAGAACAAGATGCCCGAGTCGCACTGGCTGGTGGAGGTGATCGAGAGGGGCGGGAAAGTCTGGTGCATTGCACCGGAGTACAATGCGCCCTCCACCAAATCGGACTACTGGATTTCCGTCCGCCCGGGGCTGTCTGACATCGCCGTCTTCCTCGGGATCACGAAGATCCTGATGGATGAGGGCTGGTACGACGCCGACTTCGTCAAGAAGTTCACCGACTTCCCGCTCCTGGTGCGCACCGACACCCTCCGGCGGCTCCGTCCCCAGGAGGTGATCAAGAACTACCAGCTTAAGGACCTCCGCAACGGCCCCTCGTACAAGATCCAGAACCTGACGGACGAACAGCGGCAGCGGATCGGCGACTTCTGCGTGTGGGATACGAAGACGAACAGCGTGGCTGCGATCTCACGGGACGAGGTCGGCGACAAGATGACCGTCGATCCCGCTCTGGAAGGCACCTACAAGGTCAAACTGGTGGACGGCACCGAAGTGGAGGTGATGCCCATCTTCGAGATGTATCGCCGCCACCTGAAGGATTACGATCTCAAGACGGTCGAGGAGATCTCGGGTGCTCCCGCCGAAATGGTGCGGAAGCTTGTCGAGGACCTCTGGAACACGACCAAGGCCGGTCTTCCGGCAGCGATCCATATTGGCGAAGGGATCAATCACTACTTCCACGCGACCCTGCACAACCGCGTTACCTACCTGCCCATGATGTTGCTCGGACAGATCGGCAAGCACGGTGCGGGGGTATACACGTGGGCAGGGAACTACAAGGGCGGATTGTTCCAGGGAGCACCCTGGGCCGGTCCGGGAGCAGGAACCTATGCCAAGGAAGATCCGTTCAACCCGGTGCTCGACGAGAACGCACGTATCACGAAGGAGAACATCCGGGCGTGCGCCGATGTCGAGGACCCCTCCTACTGGGCCAATGGCGAGACCATCCTGGCGATCGACACGCCGGAAGGTCGCAAGGTCTTCACGGGCAAGACCCACATGCCTACCCCCACGAAGGCGATCTGGTACAACAACGCCAACTTCTTGAACCAGGCGAAGTGGGTGTAC
>CAYSWE010000455.1:0-4394 GCA_964434515.1 uncultured Phycisphaerales bacterium
GAGCCGGGCACCTACCGCGTGCTACTCGAGCCGCAGGCTGTCGGGGACCTGTTGTTGTTCCTGTCGTTCGCCGGCTTTCGAGCTCGCGAGTACCTCGATGGCTCGTCCTTCCTTTGTGGCAAGCTCGGGCAACGCGTGCTCTCCGAGCGGCTGACCCTACGCGACGATTGCACGCATCCGAGTTTTCGCGCGATCGGCTTCGACCTCGAAGGGCAGGCTCGCGAGGCGGTGACGCTGATTGAGGCGGGCGTCGCCAAGGGACCCGTATGGGATCGGCCCACTGCGCGCGAGGGCGGTGTTGCGACCACGGGGCACGCTGAGCTACAACCGAGCGCGCATGGGCCAGCGCCGTCGAGTGTCATCGTCGAACCGGCCGGCGCAACCGCGGTTCTGGCGCGTCCGGAGCTTCTCTCTGCGTTGGGAGATGGGCTGCTCGTGACCCAGTTCCACTACGTGAATCTGATGGACCCACTGTCCGTCAGCACGACCGGGATGACGCGGAACGGCACGTTTCGCGTGGCGAACGGTAAGATCGTCGGGCCGGTCAAGAATCTGCGGTTCACGCAGAGCCTGGTCGAAGCCTTCCGTGATGTCGACGCTGTCGGTGATGATCCGACCCTGATCGACGCCTTTTTCGGTGGGACGTTTCAAGCCCCGTCGCTCGTGCTGCCGCGCTTTGCGTTTACCAGCACGGCGGACTTCTAGCGGTACGACTTGTCGCGGTGCAATGCAGGAATGCCGACGCATGAATGACTTCGAGGTATGGGCGCGGGCCGCGATCGATAGGGCGCGTGCACTCGGGGCGAGTTACTGTGATGTCCGCTACGTCGCAGAGCGCGAGCGCTCGCTCGCCATTCGGTTCGGCGAGATGAGCCAGCTCGCGCTGTCCGAGACGCAGGGGGCGTGCGTGCGGGTCCTCGTGAACGGTGCGTGGGGGTTCGCTGGCGCACCCGATCCGAGCGAGCGTGTCGTGCTCGATCTGTGCGAGCGTGCCGTTCGGTTGGCCTCGGCCGGAGCAGCGCAGCGCGCGCATCCGGTCGAGCTCGCCCCGCAGACCGTGCAGCACGGCGTATGGCACAGCCCATTCGAGGAGGACCCGTTCGGTGTCTCGCTTGGCGATCAGTTTCAGCTCTTGTTCGCCGTGGATGAGGTCCTGCGCAAGGCTCCCGAGGTTCGTTCGACCTCGGCGTCGCTAAGCTTTCTCCGCGAACACCACCGGCTCTTCACCAGCGAGGGCACCGCGGTCGAGCAAGTCATGTTGCGCTCGGGCGCCGGCTTCAGTGTCACGGTCGTCGTCGACGGCGTCGTGCAGACGCGGTCGTTTCCGGCGGCCTTCGGTGGACAGTTCGAGCAAGGTGGTTACGAGGTCGTCCGCAGGCTGGATCTGCTTGGCAACGCCGAACGCACACGAGACGAGGCGATCGAGTTGGTGCGTGCTCCGGCCTGCCCTGGCGGCGAGTACGACCTGATCCTCGGCGGGAGCCAACTGGCGTTGCAGATCCACGAGAGCGTTGGGCATCCCAACGAGTTCGATCGTGTGCTCGGGTTCGAGGCAGACCTCGCGGGTCGAAGCTTCGTCACGCCCGAGAAACGCAATACGCTGCGCTATGGCGCGGAGATCGTCAATCTCGTGGCGGACAGCACGCTACCGCGCGGGCTCGCGACCCTCGGTTGGGACGACGATGGTGTGCCAGCGCAGCGCTGGCATGTCGTTGAGGAGGGGGTGCATCGCAACTACCTGACGAATCGCGAGTTCGCGACCAGGCTAGGCGATGCTGGTAGCTTCGGCGCGAACCGCGCCCAGGGATGGCTCTACCCACCGCAGATTCGCATTCCCAACCTTTCGCTGATGCCGGGAACGGGGACACTGGCTGAGATCATCGCCGACACGAAGCGCGGTTACTTCCTGGATACGGTCAAGACCTGGTCGATCGACCAGATGCGATTGAACTTCCAGTTTACGTGCGAGTACGCGCGCGAGATTCGTGACGGCCGGCTCGGTCGCGTGGTCAAGAACGCGACCTACCAAGGCGTCACGCCGCAGTTTTGGAACTCCTGCGATGCGATCGCGGGCCGAGACGAGTGGGTCCCGTGGGGCGTGCCCAACTGCGGCAAGGGACAGCCGATGCAGGTGGCCGAGATGAGCCACGGCTGCGCGCCGTCGCGTTTCCGCGGAGTGCAGTTCGTCGGCGCTTGAGGCGTGGGTCGCGGTTGCCGCGACTACTTCGTTGCCTCGATCTTGGTCACCGTCATCGACTTCCCGTCCTTCTTGACGGTCACTTTGACGATGTTTCCGGCGGCGAGATCGGCGAGCGTCGCGGCGCTGGCCCCCGACAGGATCGAGACGCCACCCCCGAGGTGAAGTGGGATTGTATCGCCATCCACCTCCAAACTCAGTGTTCGAGCGATCGGGTCGATGCCGGCGATCTTGCCGCTGAACTGGCTCTCGGTCTTGTTGACCGGCTTGGCGACGCCCTTGATCTTGGCGATGGCTGCGCTGCCGAGCGACTTGACCTTGTTCTTGGCCTTGTTGAGGTCGCTCTTCAGCTTGTCTTTGTTCATGGAGAGCGTGACACCGCCCGAGCCGTTGGTGCCGGAGGCCTTGGAGACGGTGAACCACCCGCGGTAGAAACCGAATCCACCGACGAGGACCACGAGAATAATGAGGAACGTGAGGAAGCGCTTCATAATTGGAGGGTATGCGTTCTTTGGAGTAGGGTCGTGGGCGAACAGATCCGCCGGAGAAACCTACTCCTCATAGCACCTGCAGGGGGCGGCACGCGAGTCGTTACCGTGCGCTTTTTCACTCGGGCTGCTCGGATTCGCCGTGGGAAGCCGGAGAAACCCCGTCGCTGCCGAGCCTACCGCCCCGCGTTCAGGTTGTGCGCGACGCCGGGTCGATGGTCAGGTTCGTGACTACGGTGAGAACAGAGTCTGAGCTTGGCGCAGCAGCGCATCGGGAGCTCTTCCGGGGACTTGAGAACGATTCTCGGATCGAGAACCCCGCGCTGCCGGCGGTTGCAGCGCAGCGCCGTTCGGCTTCAGGCGGGCGAGCCGATGAGGGCATTCGCAATACTCCCGAGGAGAGTCACATGGATGATTCACGAAAGACGGCCCAGTCGGGCTTCACGATGATCGAGATGCTGATTGTTGTCAGCGTCATCGCGATTCTCGCGACGATCGCCGTGCCGAACTACCTGAGCAGCAAGGTCATTGCCAACGAGACTGCGGTGGTTTCCACGCTGAAGAACGTCGCCACCGCGCAGCTCTTGTTCCGCCAGAGTCGCTTTCTGGACCGCAACGTCGATGGGGCCGGCGAGTTTGGCTTCCTTGGCGAGATGTCGGGGCGTACGGCGTTGCGGGGTAGTGGTGAGTTTCTGAAACCGCCCGTGCTGAGCTCGGCCATCGGCGATACCGACGCAACGGGTTTTAGTGAGCGGCACGGCTACCTGCTTGCCTTGTATCTGCCCAATGCCGCCGGCGTCGGTGTGCCGGAGATCGCGAGCAAGATCGGGACGATCGATCCGGATCGATCGGCGTCGTTCTTTACCTGCGTCGCCTGGCCGATCAGCTACGGCAAGAGTGGGCAGCGGACGTTCTTCATGAACCAGCAGGGCGACGTCCTTGCGACCGTGGATTTCGCCTACAACGGCCACACCGGAGTGCCCGTGCCGAACTGCGCACTGGTTGGCGTGCCGCCGGGCGTGATCACGACCAACTCGCTCGCCTATGGCGGCCAGGTTGGCGTCGATGGCAATCGCTGGAACCCGGTTCACTAGGCGGAAATGCGCAAGGCATGGATTGGCAACCGATAGAAACACTGGCGCCGGGGGCTCGCAAGGGCTCGTACCGGCGCCCCCCGGTAGGCCACTGGGGTCGACGAAGGTCGCGCGGGGAAGGGAGCCTTCGTCTGCCGTCCGTTTGGAGTTGGGGACTCCGGGCGTGACGGTTCGTGGATCACGTGTTGTCGGGGGGCTTCGCGTGGTTCGGGGGGAGTGGCGGTTCTCGCGCGGCCGCCACTCAATCCTCTTTTTTTGAGTTTCACGTTCTCGCCGTCGCTTTGACCAGCGGGAGATTCGTCCAGTCCCCTGCGTCGGGGGGGGTGCAACTCCCGTGCCTCGCGTAGACTGCAGGGGTGCCACCTCCCCGCCAGTTTCGCCGATTCGTCGCGTGCGTCGTGCTCGCGGCCTTCCCGTGTGCCGCACTCCAGGCGCAGCGCCCGGCCGCATGGGCCGAGCTTCGGCCAAGCCGCGGGGCGACGCCAACGCGGATCTTGCAGATTGGCAAGGTCATCGTCTATCGCGGATCACGGACCGTCTCTGTGTTCTCGGCGTTCACGCGCCGTTGGGTCTCTCGCAATGTCAGTCCGGCCGCCACGCTGCGTGTCGCGAACG
>CAYSWE010000456.1:0-4354 GCA_964434515.1 uncultured Phycisphaerales bacterium
TACTTCGATGGGTTGGCGCCGCGCTCGATCGCGGCTTCGACCGGCGTGCCGGTGCGCACAGTGCAGACACGTCTGCACCGTGGCCTGCAGATGCTGCGGGCGCGCCTCGACCGGGCGCATGGCGACCGCGAGCGCTGGCTGACGGCACTCGCGCCACTGGCTTTTCCTGCGTCCAAGACGGCTGCCTTCGCACTATTGACCATGAGCACACAGGCCAAACTCATCGCCGCCGGGATCGCCGGCTCACTTCTGCTCGGCATCGGCTTCGCTTGGCCGGCAGACGAACCCGCCGACACGACCATCACGGCCGAGCCCGAGCTTCCCGGCAGAGTGAGTTCCGTGCTCGTCGCGCCGAGCCAGGCACGCCGCGAGAAACGCGACGACACGACGAAGCTCGCCACCTTGCCAACCGTAAAGCCCGCGCCCGAGCCGTTCGTCGTCGCAGGGATGATCCTGGACCTCGAGGCACGACCGGTCCCAGGCGCGCGCATTCGCTTCTTGCGCTTCGGCGACAGTCGAGCGCAGGCGCCTGTGACTATGAGTAACGATCGCGGTGTGTTCCGCTTCGAAGTCCCAGCCGTCGCCGGTGGCAATGTCGAGGTCGACGACGCCGGCTGGGTCACGGTGTATCGGCCGGTCCTCTGGGGCAACCGCGACATCGGAGAACTCACCGTCGTCGTAGCGCCGTCCATCACGGTGCGCGGAACGGTGGTCGATCCGTCTGGAGCGCCGATCGCTGCCGCCGACATTCGTGTCTCGGCGAAGTTGCCGCCGCGCGCGCGCTTCGGCCGCAGCCTCGAACGGAACATGGCAGCCGAGTGGACCGCCACGAGCGATGCGGCTGGCGCCTTCAGCCTCCGAGCACCACGCCTCGACGACACGTCACTCCACACGCGGCATCCTGGCTACGAAAGCGACCGCCGTGCGCTGCCAGAAGGCGGCGCGCCGCCACAACGCATCGTGCTCGCCGAACGGCGCGGCAGACTCTTGCGCGGCATAGTCGAACGTCGGGACGGTTCACCCGTCAACAACGCCGCGGTGTTCTGCAACGACGTCATCGTGACCACCGACGATGCTGGGAGATTCGAGGTCGACCTCGGCAAGGTGCACCAGGACAGCGTCCGCAAACGACATCGCTGGCTCGTCGCGGCCTCGCGCGGATCCCTGCCGGCGCGCCTGCGCTGCAGGAACGAGGCGTGGCGTGATCCAGCCATGTGGCCACATCCGCTGGTGCTCCGGCTCGGTGGGCCAACGACCGTGCTCTCCGGTCGCGTGGTCGACGCCGAAGGTCACCCTTTGAAGAACGCCACCGTCACCTTGCTCGATGGCGAGCCGATTGGCGACGCCGCTCCACACGCGCCTCCGGCCGGCCAGATGGCGACGTTCGAGTGGATTTCCAAGGTGGATGTCGAAACCGGAGCGAACGACGTGGTGTTCTCCGAAGAGGGAGAACGCCTGGCTCCCGGTCACTTTGTCGTCGCCGGCCTACAACCCGGCAGACACTACCGGCTGCGCGTCACGCTTCAGAGCCAACTCCGCGAAATCGTCACCGAACCGCTCCTCGCCGGTGACGGCAACGTCGTCGTCCGCTTCCCACGCGCCGCGCTTCACGCGCGCATCGCGGGCCTCGTCGTCGACCGGCGCGACCGCCCCGTCAGAGCCGCCGGCGTTTGGATCAGGCGGACGGTCGACAAGAAGACACGGGAGACTGGTCGCTCGGAGACCGACCGAGATGGCAAGTTCTCATGCTCGGGCATCGCGCGCAGCGCCGAGTGGCTCGTCGTGCAAGCCCCAGGCATCGCGCGCGCGACCTCGTTCCGGCTGAGCCGACTCGGTAACCTCGGCCGCTTGCGCGTGGTCGTACCGGTATGCGCCAAGGTCCGCGTCGCACCGTCCGCACTCACCCTGCAGGCCGACCGTATCGCGTTCCTGGATCGGGGCGGATCACCAGTCTACGTCACGTTCACCCAAGGCAACGTCGCGTGGGGGCGGAAGCAGGTGCCGATCCTTTCGGGTAAGACCGAGGTATTCGCAGTCCCCGACAACGCAGTGCTCGCAGTCCTATCGTATAAAGGAAAAGAACTCAGTCGCTTCGCTGTGGATCTGGCCCCCGGCAAGGTGTGGGTGCTCCGGCCCTGAGCCGCACGCCGGCGCTTGGCAGCGACGCCAAGGAAACGCCAACCGCGGGCGCGCCCCCCCACCAAGTTTTCGGCACTCCGACCCGGCTCCGTCTGGTACAAGCAAGGCGCCATGACGAACATGCCGCCCGAGGACCGAGACGACTCGAAGACGCGGGAACGCAAGCCGGTGCGCTGGTGGTTGCCGCTGCTCCTGCTGTTGCCGGCACTGCTGATCGTCTACGCCACCGGCGAGCGCGGCCAGCAAATCCCCTACAGCCAATTCAAGAAGCACCTCGCCGCAGGAGAGATCCAGGACTGCATCATCTCGCCGGGGCGCATCGTCGGGCATATCCTTGCCAAGGCGAAACCCGCCTCGACCAAGGAGTCGCACCCGTTTCCCTTCTATACGCTACGCGTCGAAGACGCCGAACTGTCCAAACAGTTGGACGCTGCCGGCGTCGACTACTCCGGTTCCGCCGGAACGGGTTTCGCGTCCGATGTCCTGCGCTGGGTGCTCTGGTTCGGGCTCCTACTCCTGCTCTGGATGTGGTTGTTCCGCCGAATGGGTCCGCTCAGCGGCGGCGCTGGAGCCGCGATGTCGTTCGGCAAGAGCAAGGCCAAGCTGGTCGCCGCGATGGAGACCGGCGTCACCTTCGATGACGTCGCCGGATGCAACGAGGCCAAGGCCGAACTCGAGGAGGTCGTCGACTTCCTGAAGAATCCCGCGCGCTACCTCAAGCTCGGCGCAAAGATCCCCAAGGGCGTCCTGCTGGTCGGTCCGCCGGGGACCGGCAAGACACTCCTGGCACGCGCGGTCGCTGGCGAGGCGCAGGTGCCGTTCTTCTCGATCAGCGGCAGCGACTTCGTCGAGATGTTTGTCGGCGTGGGCGCGGCTCGAGTCCGCGACTTGTTCGAGCAAGCCAAGAAGAAGTCCCCCTGCATCATCTTCGTCGACGAGATCGACGCGATCGGACGGACGCGCGGCGTGCACATGGGGACGGTCAACGACGAGCGCGAGCAGACCTTGAACCAGCTGCTGGTCGAACTCGACGGCTTCGAAGCCAACAGTGGTGTGATCCTCCTGGCCGCAACCAACCGCCCCGACGTGCTCGATCGGGCGCTACTGCGACCCGGCAGGTTCGATCGGCAGGTCGCGCTCGATACACCGGACCTCGAGGGGCGCCTGGCAATCCTCCGCGTGCACGCGCGCGGCAAGCCACTCGCCGAGCAGGTCGACCTGCGCGTGATCGCCCGGACGACGCCCGGATTTGCGGGGGCAGATCTTGCCAACGCGCTCAATGAAGCTGCCCTGCTCACCGCGCGGCGCAACGGCGAGGCGATCACTCAGGACGATATCGAGCGCGCGATCGAGCGACTCGTTGCCGGGCCGGAACGACAGAGTCACCGCCTGCGCGACGACGAGAAGCGGCGCGTCGCTTTCCACGAAACCGGACACGCCCTCGTCGCCCACTACTGCGAACATGCCGACCCCGTGCACAAGATCTCGATTGTGCCGCGTGGCCACGGCGCACTCGGCTGGACCATGCAACTGCCCGAGGAGGAGCAGCTGCTGCTCACGCAGGACGAGCTCGAGGACCGCCTCGCCGTTCTGCTCGCCGGCCGGGCCTCGGAACAACTCAGCTTCGGCAACTCAAGCACCGGCGCCGCCGATGATCTCGAGCGCGCCACCGGGCTCGCTCGCCGCATGGTCTGCGTTTGGGGAATGGGCCAATCCGCCGGCCTGATGCGCTGCGCACACGAGGACTCGATCTACGCCCCGAGCGGCAGTCCGGCGATGCAGCGCGACTGCTCGGAGGAAACCGCGCGCGACGTGGACCGAGAAGTCCGCGGCATCCTCGATCAGGCGCTCGCGAACGCAACCGCGACCCTCGAAGACCACAGCGCCGAGCTACAGCGCGTGGCCACCAAGCTCCTCGAGTGCGAGACCCTCGACGCGACCGCGTTCGAGGCGCTGCTCGACGCCGACTAGAGTACCCTCAACGCAGCCGATAGCACACGAGCGGACCTGCGGTCTTGGCCAGCACGTAGCGCTTTGCGATCAGTTGGAGCAGGAGCTTGCCATAGCCGCGCTTGCCAGACGGATCGATGTAGAGATACTCGCCGGGACCGGGATCGGTGACCAGGACAATCAGGGTTGGCGGCGCGGTCTCAAAGGTGTGCTGGACCTCGCGTTTCCAGTCCTCGTAGAGCGAAAACGTTGGCTCGACATCGGC
>CAYSWE010000457.1:0-4338 GCA_964434515.1 uncultured Phycisphaerales bacterium
CCAGCGCGTCGAAGAGCGGTTCCTTGTCTTCCTGCAGGTCCTTGTTGTAGGCCAAGGGCAGCGAGCGGAGGCAGGCTAGGAAGCCGGTCAGGCGTCCGAGCGTGCGAGCGCCTTTGCCGCGGATCAGTTCGAGCGAGTCTGGGTTCTTTTTTTGCGGCATGAGCGACGAGCCGGTAGTAACGGCGTCGCTCAGCGCCAGGAAGCTGGCTTCCTGGCTGGCGTAGAAGATCCAGTCCTCGGCAAGCCGAGACAGGTGGGCGCCCGACAGGGTGGCGACGAAGAGCAGCTCGGCGACAAAGTCGCGGTCGCTCACTGCGTCGAGGCTGTTGCGCGAAACGGCCGCGAAGCCGAGGTCCTTGGCGAGCTTGCGCCGGTCGATCGCGAAGCCGGTCCCGGCCAGGGCGCCGGAGCCCAGCGGTGACACATCGAGGCGTCGGCCGGCATCGGCCAGACGCTCGCGATCGCGGTTCAGCATCTCGACGTAGGCGAGTGCGTGGTGTCCCACGGTGACGACCTGTGCGCGTTGGAGGTGGGTGAATCCTGGGAGTGGCGTCGCGTGCTCGCGTTCGGCCAGCGTCGTCAGTGCACGCATGAGTTCGGCGATCTGGTCATCGAGCTCGACAATGCGATGCTTGGTCCAGAGGCGGAAATCCGTCGAGACTTGGTCATTGCGCGAGCGACCGGCGTGGAGCTTGCGACCGAGCTCGCCGACATCCGCGGTCAGAGCTGCTTCGACGAAGCTGTGGATGTCCTCGGCGTCGGACTCGTAAAGCGCGCTCGGATCCTTGGCAAGCTTACGTTCCAGCCGGTTGAGCGCCGCGAGCAGGCGCTTGCACTCGGCTTGCGTCAGCGTGCCCGCAGCCGCGTGCGCGCGCGCCCACGCGCGGCTGCCTTCGATGTCTTCGCGCCACAAACGCCAGTCGAACGGCAGCGAGCGGTTGAACGAATCGAACGCCGGATCGAGCCGGCCGGAAAAACGGCCTCCCCAGAGACTCATCAGTGGATGATGGCCTCGGCGCCATTGGAGAGCGCGCTGTTTGCGAGTGTCTGATTGAGGACGAGGAACTGTGACATGAAATGCACACCGTCCAGCGATTGCTGATTGGGGATTGGGAACGACAGCACGATACGTCCAGTGCTGTCTGTGGTCGTCGCGAACGTCAGGAGTGGGTCATTCAGCAACGAGCACCCGTTCATACCGAGGCGACTGAGGTCGAAGGGCAAGCGAATCGGGCCCCAGGATTGGCGGCTTGCGCCGAAGAGCAACGCCGCACCCGTCGATGGCTTCGCTCGGTCGACTCGCAACGTGAATCGCTTGCCGAGTGCCGGGCCGGCGAGCGGAGCGATCCTTGGAATCGTGCCCCCCTGCCCCTTGCAACCCCGGCCATGCAGTAGCAACGCCGGCCGGCGGACGATACCCAAGTCGATGTCCTGGATTCGAGCCTTTGTGCGGTAGACCGGCGCGCTCAGGTTGTTGAGTCGCCAGATTTCGTTGTTCGCCGTGGCAACGAACACGTTGGCCGGCGAGGTGGCCACGATCGCCAAGATTGCTCCCTTGTTAGGCTTGCGGAACGTGCTGAACTTCCCGCTGGACGTGCTCACGCGCAGGACGTCGCCGGCATCGGTTCCGGCGAGAAGAGATGTCACAAACACGCCGAGCGAGCGAATGGTCGGGTAGTTGGAACCGAGCGTTCGCGTCTTGCCCGTCTTGATGTCGTACTCGACGATCGTGCTCGGTTGCTTGGCCAGGTAGCTGTTGACGTAAATCCGCGTGCCGATGACGACGAGGTCCTTGGCGCGCGTGAGCGGCGCGAGGCGAACCGTCTTGGGCGGGAACGCGGTCTGGTAGAGTCCTGCTGCGCCGGTGGTCATCGTGAAGTAGACCGCCTTGCCAGTGGCCCACACGTGTCCCACGCGGCCTCGGAGTCGGAGCCTCGCGACAGTCTTGTTCGTGATCAGGTTTCCGGCCATGTCGAAGCGTTGCAGTGGAGCTCCGAGGACCGAGAGTCCTGCGGTCGCGGCGTAGAGTCCGATTGGATCCTTGGCATTGACGGAGACGCTCCCGCCACCGCCGATGCGCTTGCCATTGGCCATCTGGATGCGGGTGACGACGCCGGTTGCGGTCTCGACGAACGCGAAGCCGTCACCGGACAGCTGTCGCGGAAGTTCGGCCACCACCAAGTACCCCGGAGGCGTCTGGGCGGACAGGTTGGCGGTTGCGATAAGGACGACGATACAGGCGGCGCGTAGCATGGCCCCAGTGTAGCCCAGGTGACCTGTCGGTGCGTGCTCAGTCAGGGGAGGAGTCCGACAATCTCTCCGTTCACGTAGTCGATGCGATGCGCGGCGGGGACTTTCGGTAGACCCGGCATGCGCATGATGTCGCCGAGCAGCGCGACAATGAATCCCGCGCCGGCGGACGGCACGAATCCTCGGGCGCTGACCAGGAAATCTTCCGGGCGGCCGGGTAGTTTTGGATCGTCCGACAACGACGCGGACGTCTTGGCCACGCACAGCGGCAGCCCGCTGAAGCCAAGGCGCTCGATGGTGCGCAGGTCGCGCTCGGCTTGCCGCGTGTAGGCGACTTCCTTGGCGCCGTACATGCGCGTGGCAATCTTGTAGAGCTTGTCCTTGATCGGCTCATCGAGTTCATAGAGCGGCTGGAAAGGCTGCGGCTCGGTTCGTGCGAACTCGACGACCGCGCGTGCTAGCTCGACCCCGCCTTCGCCGCCCTTGGTGAACACTTCCGAGACTGCGAACGGGATGCCGCTCGCGGCGCAAGCGCGGCGCACGACTGCGATCTCATTCTCGGAGTCGTCGGGGAAGCGATTCAACGCAACGATGGGTTCCTGCCCAAAGGTGCGGATGCTTTCGATGTGCTTTTCGAGGTTGGGCAGACCACGCTCGACCGCTGCGGCATCTTCGGTCCCAAGGTCGCCGCGCGCGACCCCGCCGTGCATCTTGAGTGCCCGGACCGTCGCCACGAGGACGACCGCGGCCGTGGTCAGCCCGGCTGAGCGACACTTGATGTCGTAGAACTTTTCGGCCCCGAGATCGAAGCCGAAGCCCGCCTCGGTCACGGCCCAGTCCGCGTGGGCCAGTGCCAGGCGCGTTGCCAGAACGGAGTTGCAGCCATGCGCGATGTTGGCGAACGGCCCGCCGTGCACAAACGCAGGGACGCCCTCGATCGTCTGCACGAGGTTGGGCAGGATGGCATCCTTGAGCAGGACGATCATCGAACCCGTGGCGCCAATATCTTTGGCCGTGATTGGCTCGCGTTTGCCGGTCATCGCCACGAGCATCCGGTCGAGGCGAGCGCGCAGGTCGTCCGGCGACTCGGCCAGACACAGTGCGGCCATCACCTCGGACGCGGCCGTGATGTCGAAGCCCGACTCGCGCGGGATTCCATTGGTGGGGCCGCCCAGACCGATCGTCGTGCCACGCAGCGCGCGATCGTTGACGTCGAGGACCCGCGGCCAAACGACGCGTCGGCTGTCGATCCCCAGGGCGTTGCCCTGATGCAGATGATTGTCGATCATCGCTGCCAGAAGATTGTGCGCGCTGGTGACCGCATGGAAGTCGCCGGTGAAGTGCAGGTTGATGTCTTCCGGCGGCCAGAGCGTCGCGCGGCCGCCGCCGGTCCCGCCCCCCTTGATGCCAAACACGGGGCCCAGCGATGGTTCGCGCAGCGCCAAGCAGGTGCTCTCGCCGATCCTGGCGAGCCCCTGCGCCAGGCCGATCGACGTCGTCGTCTTGCCTTCGCCGGCGGGCGTCGGCGTGATCGCCGAGACCAGCACCAGGCGTCCCTTCGGACGGCCCTCGGCCAGCGTCTCGAGGCGGACCTTCGCCATGCGATCGCCATAGCTGATGAGGTGCTTCGGAAGAATCCCGAGCTTACTTGCGATCGACTGAATCGGCTGCGTCTGTTGGCTCATGCCCCAGAGCTTAGACCCCACACAAGCAAGGGGCGAAAGAAGGTGTCGTAGTTGTTTTTTCGGGGTTCTCTGGCTCACGGGACTACGCTCGTCGACATGGACGATCGAACGAACATGCCGGCCGCGGACTTTTGTCTACCCGACATCCACGGCAGCGACCACCGTCTCGCCGATTTCGCCGGAAGCTGGCTTCTGCTCGTGTTCCACCGGCATCTTGGCTGACTTCCCTGTCGCGAACATCTCACGCAGTTGCGTGAGCGTGAATCCGAACTGAAGTCGCTCGAAGTCGCGGTTGCGGTCGTCACCTTCGACGCCGATTTCATGGCCAAGAGCTACATCGAGCAGACCGGGCTCGCCTGGCCGCTGCTCATCGACACCGATCGGTCGCTCTATCGGGCATACG
>CAYSWE010000458.1:0-4315 GCA_964434515.1 uncultured Phycisphaerales bacterium
GTCGAGAATCATGTTGAGCGGTTGGCCATCGAGAAAGTGCAGCGTTTGCTCGATGCACCACTCATACTCCGCCTCGGTCTCGCCCTTCCAGGCGTAGACGGGAACGCCGGCCTTGGCGATCGCCGCTGCCGCGTGATCCTGCGTCGAGAAGATGTTGCACGACGACCACGTAACGTCCGCGCCCAGTTCGACCAGCGTCTCGATGAGGACGGCCGTCTGGATGGTCATGTGCAGACAGCCAGCAATGCGCGCGCCGGCAAGAGGCTTCTTGGCGCCGTGCTTGGCGCGCAGCGCCATCAGACCCGGCATCTCCTTCTCAGCGAGTTGGATCTCTTTGCGACCCCACTCTGCCTGCGAAAGGTCCGCTACCTTGAACTTCGGTTTCTCGCTCGTCTCGACCATGGTGACTCCAGGTTCAGCTGTGCAACACTCCATCGCTCTATCGCGATAGAACGATCATAGACGCCCGCGGAGTACGGAACCAGACCAGCCGGCAGAAAAGTGCGAACGGATCCGGCGCGCCTCTACTGGCGCTCGAGTTGGCTAGCGCGGTCCTTCAGGAGGTCGGCCCGGTCGCGCCGTTCCCACGGGAAATCCTGATCCTCACGGCCGAAATGCCCATAGGCAGCAGTCGCCGCGTAGATCGGGCGCAGCAGATCCAGAGTGTCGATGATGACGCGCGGCCGCAGATCGAACACCTCGCGCACGAGCGACTCGAGATCCCCGTCCGAGATCTTGCCCGTACCGAATGTGTCCACCCGAACCGACGTCGGTTTGGCGACTCCGATCGCGTAGGAAACCTGCACTTCGCAACGATCCGCCAACCCCGCGGCGACGAGGTTTTTTGCCACCCAACGCGCCGCGTAGGCAGCCGAGCGATCCACCTTGCTCGGATCCTTCCCCGAGAAGGCCCCGCCACCGTGCCGCCCCATACCGCCGTAGGTGTCGACGATGATCTTTCGGCCGGTGAGCCCGCAGTCGCCATGCGGGCCGCCAACAACAAAGCGACCGGTCGGGTTGATGTGGAAGCTGGTCTGCGCATCCAGCATCGAGGCCGGCAACACGCTGCGCACCAGCTTGGTGATCTCCCGGCGAATCGTCGCGTTGTCGACGTCGTCGCTGTGTTGGGTAGACACGACCACCGTATCGACCCGCACGGGATTGTCGGCATCGTCGTAGTCGACGGAGAGCTGAGACTTGGAATCGGGACGGACCCACGAAAGCTCGCCCGACTCGCGCGCGCGATCGAGAGCCTCGAGGATGCGGTGCGACCAGTAGACCGGGAACGGCATGAGCGTCTCGGTCTCACGACACGCATAGCCAAACATCAGGCCTTGGTCTCCTGCGCCCTGCTCGTGCCCCTCCGTCGCCGTCACGCCGACGCTGATGTCGGCAGACTGCGCATCGAGACGCACCTGCACTTCGCAGGAGTTGGCATCGAATCCCAATGACTCGTCCGTGTAGCCGATCCGTTTGACCGCGTCGCGCGCCACCTGCTCGAAGTCAACGCTCGCGTTCGTCGTGATCTCGCCGGCGATGACGATGAGATTGGTCGTGCAGAGGGTTTCGCACGCCACGCGGCTGGTCGGATCCTGCGCTAGGCAAGCATCGAGAATCGAATCCGAAATGGCGTCGGACACCTTGTCAGGATGGCCTGCACTGACCGACTCACTCGTAAATACACGCTTTTCGTTCGACATGAATAGGTTCGCAGAAGCTCCTGGATCCGCGCCAACGGCGCTCTGCCCGACGGTGTTCGCCTGGAAAGGTGCGACTATACCGGACCACGCCCATGAGCCCAACGACCTCCTTCCGCGGTCTCTGAGCAAACCGTGTTTCCTCGATCTCACCGTATTTTCCGCCCCATACGCTGGTCCGTTCGTGGGTAGAATCTGGGTAAGATAGCGGACCATCCAAGAGGAGATGCCTCCGAGCAAACCGGACTCGCCCGTAACCCCGGGACATCTTCGGTCTATTCGGGGGTGCTACCCGTTGCCCCACCGTTAAGCCTGAACCCAACGGACGCATACATGAAGATCGCCACCGCTCAGCAACTCGACCGTACGTCGGTTGCGCTTACCCTGGTCGCTCTGGCCTTGATCGCCATCTTGATCCTGGCCTGACGACCGCCTACCGCGGCCTACCCGCCCGCGAATCTTGCCAGCGGGGATCGACGCGCCGGTCACGCAGATCGGTGCCGCTGGTTGTTCCCGGGGAGCGGGAACAAGTCTGGACAGCGCTCGCGCAGGAGAGCCAGCACGCGATCGAGCGTCCGCTCGGTCGCGCCGCGGTTTTCTCGGAGCACGCGTTGCGCGCGAAACACGAGCTGTTCGGCCTCGCCGGGATCCTCGACGAGCCGCGCAAGCTCGCGCTCGAGGTGCTGCTCGTCGGCCACCTGAATCACCCCCCTGGCGGCCAAGAAGAGTTCGACATCGGCGCCGAAGTTCCACACATGCGGTCCGATCAGGGTCGGCGTCCCGATCGCGATCGGCTCGAGAAGATTCTGGCCACCGTGTGGAACGAGGCTGCCGCCAACGAACGCTGCGTCGGCGATGGCGTAGGCCTGCTCGAGCTCGCCGATGGTATCAATCACCAACCACGGCTTTCTGGCGGGAACCGTAGCCGCCTCCTTGGCCCGCACCTCGGTGAGACGGATGACGGAGTGTCGATCACTGAGCCCGGCGTCGCGCAACGCGCGCTCAACGGACTCGACGACCGAACCGCAGCGCTCCGGATGGCGCGGCACGATCACCAGGCGCACGCTTCGGCCGAGTCGATGTTCGAGCGCGCAACCGACCCTGGCGAGGCGTGCCTCCTCGTCGTGGTGGGTCGAGCCCGCGACGATCACCGGTTCGTGCTCGTCGAGCGCGAGCATCCGACGGAATTCGCTGCTACCGTCCGCGTCCCGAACCGAGGTGGCGAGCCGGTCATACTTGACATTACCGACGCTGTGGATCTTCTCCGTCGAAACCCCGAGGTCCTTGAGCCGCCACGCGTAGACATCGTTCTGCACGGAGAACAAGTCGATGCGATCGAGCTGCGGCAAGAGCCAGCTCACGCGGCGATAACCGCGCCAACTGCGCTCGGAAATCCTGCCGTTGACGACCGCGACCGCCACGCCACGGCGCTCCGCGGCGTTGAGGAAATTCGGCCAGAGCTCGAGTTCCATGAGCAGCACGCAGCGAGGACGAACGCGGTCCAGGGCGCGCGCTGGGAAGTACCAGAAGTCGAACGGATAGTAGAGGACGCGCTCTGCGCCGTAGAGGTCCCGCGCGACCTTCGCGCCGGTCGGAGTGGTCGCGCTGACCACGATCTCGATCCCCGGAAGCGCCACGTGGAGCCCATCGATGATCGGAGCCGCCGCCTTGACTTCGCCGACGCTCACGCCATGCACCCAAACCACGTTGCCCGCACGCGGCGGCACGATCCCCATCCGTTCACGGATGCCGCCTCGGTAGGCACGGTCGACCAGAAGCTTCCAAACGAACAACGGCGCGTAGAAGAGAAACCCGACCAGATACATAACGTTGTACAGCAGCAAGAGCACCGGTGAGACCGGCGGCTGCCGCTCGCGCTCGCTGCCGCTGTCCGACGCCACGGTCACGCTGGGTCAGGCGTTGGCCCCGTGGCACTTCTTGAACTTCTTGCCGGAACCGCAAGGACAGGGCGCGTTGCGACCGACCTTCGGCAAGGTCGCCGCCACCGGCTGCGCCGCCGAATCGGATGTTGCGACCTCTTGGGTCTCTGGTGCCGGCAGCTCCTTGGCGGGCGCAGGCACCGTGCCCCCCTCGGCTTGCTGCATCGTGCCGCCCTGGGGAGGTTGTCCACCCCGCTCGATGACGATCTCGCCACCCTGGGCAAGCACCTCCATGACATCGGGTGGCAGCTGGCCGGCCGCCGCCATCGCCTCGATCATGGCCTGCATTTCGGCCGGATCGTCGGAGTAAGGAAGCGCCGGCCCCTGTGCTCCCATCCCACCTGCGAACGGATCGTCCACCTGCATGTCGGCCCGCTGGAGATCGACGCGGAAATACAGATCAGAAACCTGCGTCGCAACCGCGCGCTTCAGGAGCTCGAACTTCTCGAAGCTCTCCTTCTTGTATTCGTTCTTGGGGTCGACCTGTGCATAGCCCCGCAGGCCGATGCCCGCCTTCAGTGCCTCCATCGCCCGCAAGTGGTCCTTCCACTTGGAATCGATCGCATCGAGCAGCAGAAAGCGGCAAAGCTGGGCATGATCCTCGTCGCCGAGTTGCCCCTTGCGCGCCTCGAAACGCGCCTCGATTCGCTTATAAAGCCCCGCGCGGGGCGGCATGAA
>CAYSWE010000459.1:0-4313 GCA_964434515.1 uncultured Phycisphaerales bacterium
GCATCGACGCGTGCCTCGATACCGAGGCCCTCGGTCGCCTCGATCCGGTCCCCGGCCCGCACGCGGAAGCTGGCGGTCCGCACCGCACCAGCGACTCGAACATGGCCGGCGTCGACCAGCTCCTGGATGTAAGCACGGCTGGAGTTCGGGACAAGATCCCGCAGCACGACGTCGAGGCGGCGCCCAGCGCTCTCTGCGTCGACGATCGACGTTCGTAACTCGGATCTTGCTTCCATTTCGCCGCCTTCCCAACCCGCCCAGCGCTACGGCCGCCCCGCCACTCGTGGTATAAGGTCCCCGCAACCTATGGGGGGAGCCTTTGCAAACCAATGCTTCGCTGCGCGTTCTTGTCGTCGAAGACGAAACGGACCTCGGAGAGAATCTGTGCGCGTGGCTCCAGATCCAGGGCCACGAAGTGTCCTTGGCCCAGGACGTCGAAACCGCGACGAACATCTTGGAGCAGGCTCCTGACCTGGACGTCGTGCTGAGCGATGTCTACCTCGCCGACGAAGGCGGCGGCGCATCGTGCGAGCGTCCTGGTGGGCTGGTCATCGCCGAGGTCTGCGACCGCCGAACCCCGCCGATCCCCGTCCTGCTGCTGACCGGCCGCCCTTCGTTGGACGCAGCGCTCGAGGGACTGCGCCAGCAGGCCTGTGATTTCCTGACCAAGCCGGTTGCGTTTAGCGAGCTGCACCACCGCATGCTCCAGGCCGTCGAGAGACGCCGGCTGCGGCAACAGGTGGCCGAACTCCAGGAAGTCACGCGCGTCCTGTCCCGAGCGCTACCCAACGCGATCGAGGCCAAGGACCCCTCCACCCGGGGCCACTCGGACCGTGTCGCAGAATACGCCGACACACTGGGCAGACGCTGCGGGCTTACCGAGGCCGACCTCGCCGACCTGCGGCTAGCCTCCATGTTGCACGACGTCGGCAAGATTGGCGTGCCCGAGGCAATCCTCACGAAGGAAGGGCCGCTAACACGCGACGAACGGACGGAAATCGAGAAGCACCCAGCGATCGGTCTGCACATCCTCGAGCCGTTGCGCCACATGCCGAACGTGCAGGCTTGGGTCTACCAACACCACGAACGCTGGGACGGCACTGGTTATCCCGAGCGGTTGCATGGCGATGATGTGGCGCTCCCTGGCCGCATACTGATCCTCGCCGAAGTCTTTGACGCGCTCGCCACGGCGCGGTCCTACAAGAAGGCTTGGCCGACCACGAGAATCGCAGACTTCTTCGACAAGGACCGTGGTAGTCACTTCGACCCGGAACTGTCGCGCATCGTCGCAGACGGCGTCCGGCGCGATGGCATCGGTTTTTTCCGTCCGGGTCCGGCCCCACAGGGGCCGTCGGCGTAACCCATCGCCCTGAACCGACCAAGCGCATCGCTACCAGGAAGACGGGTGGGCGTCAACCGCTCGATGCAGCGCGTCCGGATCAAGCTGCGACCGGGCGCGTCTGGACTGCGCGTCGATCCAACTGTAACCTCCGGCGCTTGAACCTCTACCTTGCAGACCCCCGCTGCTGATCGCCGACACCGGTCGGGCCGTAGCTCACATAGGTAGAACCTAGCAGGCCTCGCTGCCTGCTTGCCCGTCCGCAGCCAACAGAGAGAAGAGCACCGCATGGACCTGACGCGCCTTCCGGCTCTCCGACGTCATTCCGAACTCTTTCCCCGACTGCCACTGTTCGCGACGCCAATACTCCTGGCGCTGACGCTCACGGCAACGCCCGCACTCGGGCAGAAGGTTCCGTTTGGCGAACAGTGCGAACCGCTGGCGCCACCCTTGGGATTCCCTTCGGACCTCATTCCGATTCAGGGCGGTATCGTACAACTCGGCATCTCGGAGAAAGAGGTGCGCGACATCGCCAAGCACGCCGCCCATGGATCAGCCGACCAGGAATCCAGTTGGCAGCGACTGCTCGTCCGCGAACTCGGCCACGAATCCGTCCGGCTGCCGGCGTTCTTGATCGCCCGACACGAGGTCACGAACGCGCAGTTCGCTCTGTTCATCAAGGCCACGAACAAGAAGTACCGCTTCCCGTTCGATTGGTGGAAGGCCGACGACCAGAAGAAGCACAGGGAAGCCTACTGGAAGAAACATAAGGGCCAGAAGGGCAGCGCATTCCGACCGCTCGACTACTGGCACGACAACTTCAAAGACCTGAAGTGGGAGGTCCCGAAAGGCAAGGAGCAGTTTCCCGTAGCCTACGTTTCGCACGGCGTGGCGCGCAAATACTGTGAGTGGGCCGGCATGCGCCTCCCGTTCGAGTCCGAATGGCAGTACGCCCTGCAAGGACCACCGCAGAGGCCGACGCGCTATATCTGGGGGCCCAAATGGGCGGGCAACGACTCCTTGAAGCTCCTTCAGCTCCTAAAGGCCCGAGACCGCAAGAAGAAGGCGGTCGGTTCTGTGCCGGGTGTCCGCTCGTGGTGCGGTGCCGACGACATGCTGGGCAATGTCTGGGAGTGGCTGAACGTCGGTTCGAGCTTCGCGCCATTCGCGGGCTACCGGAGCGAGAAGAAGACCCTGGACAAACGCCGCCACAAGATGAAGCTGCGCGATCTTCCCGAGGTCCTCTGGGAAGCGAGACCCATCGTCCGCGGCGGCTCGTACGTCAACGCCGGCCAAGCGGAGGTCGTGTTCCGATCGAACACGCGCATGCCAAAAAGCGACGGCCAGACGATCGAGGATCTGGGGTTCCGCGTCGCAAAGTCGTTCGAGCCCGCGTTCGACGGCAGCGTCCTGCGCGGTCGCAGCTTCGACCCATCCAGCATCCAAGGGCTGAGCTTGGATCTACCAACGGGCCGTGATCTCCGCGATCGCTCGGCCCGCGCCAAGCGCTACGAGCTGCGCGGCATCGAGCGCTGGGTGCTGGATGGTGAGTTGATCCGAGGCTACCACTTGGTGTCGTTCGTGCCGGTTCGCACGCTCAAGTTCAAGAGCGAGAGGGAACTAACCAAGAAGTCGTCCGGCCCGGCACTCGACGGCGCACACGGCGTACCGATCGCGGCCGTCTTCACGACCGAACCCTTCGAGATCCAGCAAGGCTTGAACCGCTACGTCTCGCTCAACGCGGATCTCTATGCTGTCTCGTATCGCGCGGCCGGCATCCCACGCGATCTCGACATCGCCATGCGCTTCGGCGCGCAGGAACTCAAGCGCAACAAGGGTGTGCGCAGCTCGGCCATGCCGAAAGATCCAAAGAAGAAGGATCCAAAGAAGGGCAAGAAGAAGCACAAGAAGAGCAAGAAGGGTAAGCGCAAGGCAAACGACAAGGCCAGCGGGCAAAAACGGCCCTGGACCGAAGTCGTCGATCACTATGGCATCCCGGACGAGGTGACGGCGAAGTACCCCAAGGTCAAGCCGACCGAGATCACGATCAATCCGGGTGCGCTCAAGATCCCGATCAACAAGGCCGTCCTGATCTTCCGGCGACACGACGGTGGTTACCTTGCCTGGGCTGAGTATCAGCGACGGGTCACGCGGAGCCGGGTAACGGAGCCTGAGCTCCAGGTGGATACGGACAAGAACTGGCTGACCTACTCGGGCGGCCCCCGCACGACGGTGGACTCCTATCGCTTCGCCTTCCGGATCGCAATCCGACTTGCGCAAGGCGAGCTACAGAAAAACTGGATCACTCCTGGCGCAAACGACGACGTGGTCAAGGCCCTCAACAAGCGCAAGATCACGGACAGTCTCCGGGCGAAGCCGGACCAAAAGAAGTAAGGCCCCGCGCGATCCGAGGTCCACCGCCGGCAGATTGGGCTTACACTACCGAGCTCCAAGATTCTCAACAAGGAGCCGCAAGTGCGCACACATCTCTCAATCGCTTCCCCGCTGGTCGCTGGCTTGGTCCTCCTTGGAGGTTTGGACGCGCAGACCTCGTCCACGCTTCCCAAGGGCTTTGACACCAAAGTGGGAAACTCCCAGGTCTGGGCCGGCTGGGATGTGCTCCGCGGCTCGACGGTCTATAACCCAGCCCGAACCATCGACCTGATCGACCAGGAGGTGTTCCCCTGGGGTAAGTCGGGCAAGGTGATCAACAGCCTGCGCGTTCGGCGTGACGAGTCGTTCATCTCCGGGTTGACGAGCGCACACACCAAGACCGTCAAGATGTGGATGTCGATCAATGGCCATCGCGCCCAGCGGCCCGACAGCGGCAGCTTTGCCGCCAATCATGGCACCCGACTGACCCAGGTCGTCGGCACGGCCACGAAAGCCGCCACGATCAACTACAAAGCGACGCCGAGCGGCGCGCTCCCGCCATTCGACGTCGTTTTCCCATTCCAGGCGCCCTACGTCGTCC
>CAYSWE010000460.1:0-4290 GCA_964434515.1 uncultured Phycisphaerales bacterium
CATCGAGATCATGGACGAAGCGCTGCGCAAGCAGGGTTTTGAGAAGGGCCAAGCCTTCGGCGAAGCACGCGGCGAGGCCCGCGGGGAGGCCCGCGGCCGCGCCGAAGGCCAAGTCGCCTTGGTCCTCCGGATGCTTCGCCAACGCTTTGCCGACGTACCAGCGCACATCGAATCCCGAGTTCGAGGGGCCAATGAGGCCACGCTGAGCGCCTGGGCCATGCGCATCCCAACCGCGACCGACATCGAAGCCGCTTGCACGGACAACGACCCGCGCTAACCGCGCTCGCCCTCGATGAAGCACGCGCTACCTCGGTTTCTCGTTGCATGCAAACACGCGAGTGTCGGCGTGCGCTCGGGAGCGCGCGAGCCGAAGCCGCGCATCGGGGCCAGCACGACCACACATGGGCCGAGTTGCTCAAACCACGAGTGGTGGGATGGTTCTGGGAACAAACTTCTCGGATTGGACTTGAGGTTCGGGTTTTGTTCGGTATCGTTCGGGTCGTTGGGTCACCGCCAGGAAGCCTGACCTTCTCGCGTCGGCCGCGGGAAGCAGCGAGGAGGAGAAGCGGGCGATCCCTACCCCCCCTGTCCGGTCCGCTTCTCCTCTTTTCGCATTCTTCCTGAGCAGCCCAGGTCCATCGTAGGGTGGGATTCACGGCACAGGCGCAGGCCGTCCTTCAACAGCGCCGCATCGAGGCATCGCCCATGGACAACGTCCTCAGTTTCGTGCGCCTTGTGCTGCTCCTCACCTTTGCGCTCGTCGGCTGCGTCGGCGCGCAGCACGCCCTGAGGAATGTGTCGTTTTCGCGCGTGCGCGTGACGGACGGGTTTTGGAGTCGCCGGATCGAGACCAATCGTCGGGTGACGATCGAGGCCAACCTGAGGCATTGCGCGACGACCGGGCGGATTCGCAACTTCGCAGCTGCGGGCGGGCTCGTGAAGAGTGCCCACGAAGGGCAACTCTACAACGACTCGGACGTCTACAAAGTGCTCGAGGGGATTGCCTATGCATTGGGGACTCAGCGCGACGCAGGTCTCGAGCGACGCGCCGATGCGATCATTGACCGGATCGCCGCTGCCCAGCGCGATGATGGCTACCTGAACACCTTTGTAACCTTGGTCAAGCCGCACCAGCGCTGGAAGAACCTTCGCTACGGTCACGAGCTCTACTGCGCGGGGCACCTGATCGAGGCGGCGATCGCCTACCGTCACGCGACCGGCAAACGCAAGCTCTTGGACGTCGCGATTCGTCTTGCCGACCACATTCGCCGGGAGTTCGGCGTGGGCAAGCGCTCGGATCCTCCCGGCCACCAAGAGATCGAGCTCGCGCTCGTCAAGCTCGGGCGTGAGACCGGGAATCCCGCGTATCGCGCGTTGGCGCGGTTCTTTCTCGATCGGCGTGGTCAGGCCGATCGGGTGCACTTCGGCGCCTATTGCCAAGACGACGAGCCGGTCTCGGACCAGCGTCAGGTCCGCGGCCATGCGGTTCGCGCGATGTACCAGCTGTGCGCCATGGCCGACCTGGCGGCTGGTCCCGACGGCTCCCAGCTGCGGGCCGCGCTCGATGCTGTTTGGCACGACGTCGTGGATCGTAAGATGTACGTCACGGGCGGCATCGGCGATTCGGCGTCGAACGAAGGGTTCACGGGCCCGTACGTCCTGCCGAACGACACCGCCTATGCGGAGACCTGTGCGGCCATCGGAATGGCGCTCTGGAATCACCGCATGTTCCTCCTGACGGGCGACGGTCGCTACATGGACATCGTCGAGCGCGAGATCTACAACGGCTTGATCGCCGGTGTCTCGGTCTCCGGCGACAAGTTCTTTTACAGCAACGTGCTCGGGAGTCGCGGTGGTGTGGGGCGTGTGCCGTGGTTTGGCTGCTCGTGCTGCCCGACCAATCTCGTGCGCTACGTGCCGGCGATTGGCGAGCGCGTCTTTGCCTACCGCGACGATGTGATCTACGTCGGGCTCTACATGGGGGCGTCGGCCGAGATTCCGCTCTCGTCCGGCAACGTCAAGCTGACCATGACGACTCCCTATCCGTGGGACGGCGTCGTTCGACTGCGCGTCGATCTGGACGAGCCACGAGCGTTTGCGCTGAAGCTGCGCCGGCCGGGCTGGTGTCGTGGCCCCGTGCGGGTGGTTGGCGTCGCATGCGACAAGGCGGTCGAGCGTGGCTTCTACACGATCCGCCGGACCTGGAAGCCGGGGCAGACGTTCTCGCTTGAGTTGCCGATGCCGGTGCGACGCGTGCGGGCAAATCCGCTGGTTGCGGCGGATGCGGGGCGCGTCGCGCTGATGCGCGGTCCCGTGGTCTACTGTCTCGAGGCGATCGATCACGGCGGGTCCGTGCGCAATCTCGTGCTGCCGCCGGAAGCGAAGCTCGAGGCGAGCTATGACGCGACGTTCTTAGGTGGAGCGACGATCCTGCATGGAACGGCCGTGGCACGCACGTCCGCGTCCGCTGGCGGTTCCGCCGTGGCCACACGACCGGTCCGGCTGCGCGCGATTCCCTATCACCTTTGGGCTAACCGCGGCGACGGTGCGATGGTCGTGTGGATTCCCGAGACGCCGGAGCTCGCCGAGCTTCCGGGTGAGGGGCGCAGTATCCTGGATGGTGGTGTTCTCCACGGCGGCGTCCGGATCTCGAGTTCGCACTGCTATGCCGGCGATTCGCTGATCGCGCTGCACGACGGCAAGCTTCCGAAGACGTCGGGGGACGCCACGGTGCCGCGCATGACCTGGTGGCCACGGCGGGGGAACGCTGGGTCGGAGTCCTACCCGGAATGGATCCAGTACGCGTTCCCCGCGCCACGGACCTTGTCCGCGGTCGAGCTCTATTGGTTTGATGATTCCGGGCGCGGCGCGTGCCGCGTTCCCAAGGACTGGCGGCTGCGCTATCGCGACCAGGGCGCTTGGCTCCCGGTGCATCCGCTCGCCGGTCAGCGCTACGGAATGCGTCGCGACCGCTTCAACGAACTCCGCTTCGAGCCCGTTCGCGCTCGCGCGCTGCGCCTCGAAGTCCGGCTACGCGACGGAAAGTCGGCCGGCGTGCTTGAGTGGCGCGTTCGGTAGGGGAACTCCGCAAACCCGGCGCTTTTCGGTGCTCCTGTCGTTTCTAGAAGAGCGTTACGGACTTCGAAAGTGCTTGGACAGTTGCAGCGCTTGTCCCTGGTAGTGCGATCCCTGGCCGCCTTCGCCGTAGGCGCGGTCGGGCCGCTCGAGTGATCGGTAGAACTGCAACCGAAAGAACGCCTGCCCGTCCTCGACGAGAAACGGCACGTCGTGCGGACGGACTTCGAGTACGGCACGAGTTCCGTGCGGTTCGCCGAAACCGTTGTCGAAGAACCCGGCGTAGTTCGTGCGTAGCTCGCCGATGCCGACGTCATAGGGCAGCATCACCGCGGCGAGCTCCCTTGGAATGCGCACGCGCTCTTTGCTGGCGAAGATATAGAACTCTTCGGGCTCGACGATCATGCGGCCGTCGGGTGGCGGCGGGATCGGCTCGAAGAACTCGTGCGGGTCGTGCGCATGCTCCTTCGTCATGTCGATGACCTGGGTGTAGCGACGCGCGCGCCAGCCGATGGGGCCTTGGATCTCGCGGTCCGGCGCGAGCGCGATGCCCATCGTGAGCGCCGCGTCCTCGCCGCTGATGCCGCGGCTCAGCGGGGTTCCGTCGGCAGCGAAGAGCAGGGGCTGCTCCCTGTGCAGGATGCGCAGCTCTTCGCGCGAGAGCGCCGGGTTGCCACGCAGGAAACGCAGCTGGTTGAGTGCGAGGCCGGTTCGAACGTGGATGGTGAACGACCGCGGGACGACTTCGAGATACAACGGGCCCGCGTAGCCAGCAGGCGCAGTCTCGAAGCGATCGGTGCGATCGGCGAGCAGTCGCGTGAAGATGTCGAGGCGCCCGGTCGAGGACTTTGGGTTGCTCTGCGCGCGGACGTCGGTGGGCAGTCGCAGCGCTTCGAGCAAGGGGATCACGTAGCAGTGGCCGCGTTCGAGGATCGCTCCCTTGGTCAGGTCAAAGGTGAACAGAGTGACCTCGTCGAGCCGTTCCGCGACGTGGACTCGCTCCGGTAGAAACCCGGTCCGGACGCGATGACAGCGGGTTCCGAGCCGCAGGTCGAGGCTGGCGGGTTGAAGCTGGTCTTCGGTGATGGCCGGACTTGCGTGCACCGCCCCTTGGTCGATGAGGGCGCGGATCTGCTGGCGGACGAGGATGCCGTCGAGGGTCATCGGGGGATGGTAGCCCGGATGTGCGGGTGGGTGCGAGGCGAGCTCGCGGAT
>CAYSWE010000461.1:0-4281 GCA_964434515.1 uncultured Phycisphaerales bacterium
CGAGCTCGCCCGTCGCCTCCTTGGTCAGCAGACAGCACGCCATGCGCACCGCCCCATCCTCGGCCTTGCGCCGCTGCCAGAGGGCGGCGAACGCGAACACCTGCGACGACCGCAGCCGCACGTAGTAGGGAATGCGTCGCTCTCCCACGCGGCTCCACTCGTAGAATCCATCCGCGATCACGAGACATCTACGCGCCCGCCACGCCTCGCGGAACGCGGGCTTGCAACTCACAGTCTCGGCGCGGGCTTGAATGAGCCGCCGGCTACCGGGAGTGTGCGACCACTCGGGAAGGAAACCCCACACGAGCGGCCTCGCGACACGATGCGCAGGCCCTTCGCCTGACCCGTGACCGCCGACCGCAAGGACCTTCTGCCCCGGCGCGATGTTGTAGCGCGGGCGAAATACCGGGCAGGCTCCAAGATCGAACTGTAGCAGCAGAGCGGCACAATCACTATGCAGCGTGTATCGTCCACACATGCAGTCACGATAGACCTACGCGGATGCGACCCGAATGACGGTCCCGGAGTTTTCACCACCCGAGCCAGTGCACGCAGCGTTCATCCGCGTGGGTGATCGCGACTACCTCCTCACTCCGGGACGCCGACTGATCCTCGGCTCGGCTCGCTTTGCGGACATCCGAGTGCGAGGCCCCGGTGTGTCGAGCAAGCACGCGCGCCTTTCACTGGGCGACGACGGCCGGCTCCTCGTAAGACCGCTGCACGGCAGCTCGATCCGTGTCGAGCGAGAACGACTGCGAGGTGCAACGCGGGTCCCGGTCGGCAGCTCCTTGACCGTCGGGCTGACCGAGATCCAATCGGGACCGCTCGCGTCGAGCCTGTCGCTCCGCGTGCGCACGTGGCTGCACGATGTGCGCTCCGCGTTCGGCGACAGCCTGCAGCGCACGCCGTGGTTCCTGATCTCGCTGCTGTTCCACGTCGTCGTCTTCCTCTTGGTGCTGCTGTTCCTACAACGACCGCCGGCGCAGACAACCCACGCCACGAGGCGACTCTCGCTCGAAGACAGCGAGCCGACCGAACTGCCCATCGAAGAGGCCGCCGAGGACGAGGCAGAGGAGCCGATCGAGGAGCCCGCGGTACCCGAGCTGGCCGCAACTCCGATGGTCGAGCTGCCACCAGCCGAGGACGAGCTTGCCGGTGACGACCTTACCGGCATCGGCGCCGGATTCGATTCGGAAGGACTCTCAGGAAACGACCTGTTTGCCCGCGTCGGCAAGGCCAAGCGGTCTGACGGCACGCTCCCGACTGGGCTGAGCAAGGGATTTGCGAAGACCATCGCCCGACTGCGCAAGACCGGGCTCGAGATCGTGTTCGCGTTCGACTCCACCGCGTCGATGGACGACCTCCTGACCGACGCAAAGGACGATCTGCTCGACATCTTCCTGTTGCTCGAAGAGCTCGTGCCAAGCACGCGAATGGCGCTGATGACGTATCGAGATCACCGCGACGAGTATTTGACGCGCGAGACGCGACTCGGCGTCGGCCACTTCGAAGCGCTCGCGTTCGTAAGCTCGGTGCGCGCCGGAGGCGGGGGCGACTTCGAGGAAGCCGTCGACGCGGCGCTGGTGAAGGCCAAGAAACTCCACTGGCGCCGAGCGACGCACAAGGTCGTCGTCATCGCCGGTGATGCACCACCTCACAAAGACAAGCTCAAGGCGTGTCGCAAGATCGCGCGCTGGTTTGCGCGGCGTCGCGGGCAGGTGCACGCCCTCATCATCGGCAGCGAACCAAGCACGTGGCACGCCATGCGCAGCATCGCGAGCGCCGGTGGCGGCAAGACGTTCCGACGCGAGCAGCGCGATCAGTTGGCCCTGCAACTACTCACGATCGCGCTTGGGCCGGGCTCCAAGAACGACGTGCGCAAGCTGCTGGCCAACCGCGAATGGCGACCGCGACGCCGGACCGAACGCCGAACGTCGGCGCTGCCGAGCACAAGTCTGCTGGCAAAGGCGCTGGCCCAGCCGAAGCCCGATCCCATCGTCATCGATGCTTGGTCCTGGGCAGCCCCCAAGGACTTCCGGGGCCTGGAGGCAAAGCTGCGCGGAGTGCGACTCAGCAGCGAGGGAGTGTTCGCCCTGGTCTACGCGCTGAACAGGGTTCTCGAGCGACAGGGCACGGGCACTTGGATCGCCCCCCCACGTCGCTCGGGCAAAAACACCGCAACCACCCTGCCGCGCAATGTCCGCCGCGCGCTACGTCGCATCCGGGGCGGATGACTCGACGACCGCATGCTTCGCTACCGAACTCAGGTAGACGACGATCCCAATGGTTGCCGCGAGCCCCACGCCCAGGAGCCCCCACTCGAGCGGCGAACGCTGGCGATCCGCCCCGAGCCCAGCCCCACCGACGTGGCCGATGTAGACATACAGGATCGTGCCGGGGAGTGAACCGATCCACGTCGCCCATGTGTAGGACCAGAAGCTCACGCCGGTCAACCCGTAGAGATAGTTGCCTACGCTGAACGGCACGACTGGCGAAAGCCGCAGCAGGCCGACCATCTTCCAGCCGCCATCGCGGATGGCGCGATCGAGAGCTCGGAATCTCGGCGATCGAGCAGAGAGACGCTCGACGTGCGCCCGAGAGAGGTAGCGCGCGATGACGAACGAAAGGACCGCGCTGATCGTGGCACTGATCGACACGATGACCGTTCCGAGCGCGAGGCCGAAGATGGCCCCGGCAGCGATCGTCAGGATCGACCCGGGGACCATCGCCACACCGCCGAGGATGTAGACCAAGCCAAAACCAGCGGCACCCCAAACCCCCTGGCCCTCGGTCCAGGCGCGCACCGACGCCATCCACTGCTCGAACGGCAGCAGCCGTCCGAGAAGGAGCAGCCCGACACCGGCCAGTCCCCATAAGGCCCAGCGTCGCGTCTTGCTCCATTTCTCAACCGGCATCGTCATGGCGGCCCTTATTCTGCCAACATGCCCCCGGCGTTCCGAGTTTCCTCGCCGCGGCTCAGGCGCCAAGTTTCCCCACACTCCCCCGCGTTCTACCGACACGAAAAGTGCCAACATGACACCGTGCCGCCACTTTGGCATGCCTTCGCGAGCAACCAACGGCGAACAACCGCCGTAGCGAACGCTCGTTCCGACAGTTGGACCCAGGGGGATCGGCGGCACCATGGTTGCAGAGATCGCCAACTCATCCTGTGGAGACTGGGAACCATGAAGTTCGATCGATTCACCATCAAGGCTCAAGAAGCCATCCAGGCGGCGCAACAGGCGGCCGAACTCGGCCAGCATCCAACACTCGAGCCGCTGCACATTCTGCTCGCGCTGATCGACCAAGACGAAGGGATCGTGCGTCCGGTCCTCGAAAAAGTAGGCGCCGAGGTCGCGGATCTGCGACGTCGCGTCGAGGTCGAGCTGCGCAAGCGACCCAAGGTCCAGGGCGCTCAGCTGAACCTGGATCCAGAGGCGCAACGTGCGCTCGAGCGCGCGCTCGACGTGATGGCAGAGATGAGCGATCAGTATGTGTCGACCGAGCACCTGCTCGTCGCGCTGCTCGAGGCGAAAGGCACCGCCGACATACTCCGCCAGGTCGGGGCCACCAAGGAACGAATCGCCAGCGCGCTCGCCGAAGTGCGCGGCACCCATCGAGTGACCGACCAGAACCCGGAGGACAAATACCAGTCGCTCGAAAAGTACGCCAAGGACCTCACCGACCTGGCACGGCGCGGCAAGCTCGACCCGGTGATCGGTCGCGACCAAGAGGTTCGGCGGATCATGCAGGTGCTGTCGCGGCGCACCAAGAACAACCCAATCCTCATCGGCGAGCCGGGTGTCGGCAAGACGGCAATCGTCGAGGGCCTGGCGCAGCGCATCGTCGAGGGCGACGTCCCGGAGACGCTCAAGAGCAAGCGCGTCATGTCGCTGGACATGGGCTCGCTCATCGCGGGCGCGAAGTTCCGCGGCGAGTTCGAGGATCGCCTGAAAGCGGTGCTGCGTGAGATCAGCGACGCGGACGGCGGCATCATTCTTTTCATCGACGAGATTCACACCCTGGTTGGCGCCGGCAAGGCCGACGGGGCCATGGACGCAGCCAACCTGCTGAAGCCGGCGCTCGCCCGCGGGGAGCTGCGCTGCATCGGCGCAACGACGCTCGACGAGTACCGCAAACACATCGAAAAGGATCCGGCTCTTGAACGGCGCTTCCAGACAGTGCTCGTGGACGAGCCGAGCATGGCCGACACGATCGCCATCCTGCGCGGCCTCAAGGAGCGCTACGAGGTGCATCATGGCGTGCGCATCACGGATAGTG
>CAYSWE010000462.1:0-1406 GCA_964434515.1 uncultured Phycisphaerales bacterium
GCGACGCCCGATGACTCCCGGATCAGGCCGCAATCGTCTGAATCACACCACTAGCTGATTCTCGGGCCAGTTTCCTCCGCATGCTGGTTCTCTCAAAGCCAATGGAAGCCGAGATTCCCCGCGTGTCTTGCGTACCGAGCGCGTCGTGAATGGTTAGGAGAGCTAGAAAACCTCAGGTTCGCTGTCCGATCGGAGGTGGGGACGGCCAATTGCTGGCTGGTGGCACGCATCGTGTCATTTTCCTACCACAGATACACAGGAGCGCAATCATGCATCCCTACTTTCGCACTTTCTTGAGCGCGACCCTCGTCGCTGCTTCGGCCATGGCGCAGGCGCAGACTTGGAAGCTTCCCTCGAACTGCCCGAGCCCTGTCGGCGTGACTTGGGTTGGTAATGACCATGTCGCCATATCGACACACAAGGACGGCCGGTTTAGCCTCGTGAAGGACAATGGGGCGTCGCGGGCCCCGACCGCGACGAAGACCTGCCTCAATCCTTCCTATGGGGATCAGTGGTTCGAGGGTGAGTACACGCCCGCGTTCGGTGGCCGCTATGTCGTTGCGCACAGATTCGGCGGGATCAACCTAATCGACGTTTCCAACCCACGCGCGGCGACGTTCGGTGCGGTGCTGCACTCCCGCAGAGACCGCCAGTCCAAATACCACTTCCGTGGCAAGCGCTTCTTGACGCGTGCCAGCTCGACTTACCTCTACTACAACGAGCACAACGTCAGCAACCGTGGTGGCGGCCTGGTCGTCTACCAGCTCACTGGTCAAGGGAAACCGGGCAACCGCCTGACTCCGTGCTGGAACAACCTGAAGGTCGGCACCGACGCGAATGGCTTAGCCATATTGGGAAACCACGCCTATCAGATGGGCTTCGAGAACAATCGGTCAACAGGTCTCTACCTGCGCACCTTCGATCTGACGAACGCCTGCAAGCCGCGAATGTGTAATCGGCAGAAGATTGGCGGGATCACGGCGTACTCGCACAACGACATGGAGGAGTCCTCATTCGGGAAGCGCATACTCGTTGCCATGGGCAATCAAGGACTCAAGTGCATTGATGCCAAGAACCCGTGTAAGCCCGTCGTCGAGACCGTGTTCCCGGCGCACAAGGACATCGCATGGCGCGGAGTCGAATTCTTTCCGAAATCGTTGCTAGCCTTCGTCTGGGGCACGATCCGGGTGGGACGCAGATCGGTCCCCTTCTGGGCCTTCATCCTGACGCCGCCGGTCGGTCCATGCTCACTGCTCACCGTGGTCCTCGCCCCGATCTTCACGATTGATATCGCCATGAAACCCGATGGTTCGCGAATCTATATCGTTGGCTTCCCTCCCAAGGGAGGAGCGGCCCAGCTGATGATCTTCTGAGATTCCAGGGCTAGAAGCGCGGCCGAGAACCCG
>CAYSWE010000462.1:1416-4276 GCA_964434515.1 uncultured Phycisphaerales bacterium
CCTGCCCGCCGCAGATGCGCAGGTCCTTGACGAACTCGAGTTCGACGATGTCTTTCGCGACATCCGCAGCGAGGCCAGGGTCTTGCACCCGGCGGAGGGCGTCTAGCACTCGTTCTTTGCTGACGCCTTCGGGGCCGGTGTCAGCCGAGTCGTCTTGAGTTTTCTTGCCGAATAGCGACATCGTGCTCCTTGGTGGCGAGGGATCGTTTCGAGCTTGCCCGCGGCGGCTGCGCTTCTAGAAGCCCGGCCGAAAACCCTGCATGGCTGCGACGCCCGCTAGCACGCACCCTGCAAAGCCGGAAAGCCTCGACAAAACAGCTAGATACGTCGCTCGTCTGGGGGCGTCAAGGTAACAAGTGGAAAGCCGGGCGGGCCAGCCGCAGTCTCTTCGCCAGCCGTGGGCGTTCTAGCCAACAGCCGGTTATCCTTCACAGCCGTTCGGTGCTCGAGACTCGGTGGTTTCGGCATAGGGGATCGGAGAGATGCGCATGGCCTCTGCTCTTTTGGTGTGGACTGCGAGTGGAGTTCTGCTCGCCGGATCCGTTGGCGCGCAGGACGCCAGGATCAAGCGCTCGGCCAAGCGTCGCTTCGAGCCGGTGATGGCCTTTGCGCGCGCGGCGGCGCCATGGGCCGGTTACGCGTACGCGCGCGGCGGCTTCGTCGACGCCTCCGGTAAGGTGCGCGGCGAGGGCTTGTCGCCGGCGAGCTATGTCTCGGTCGTCTTGCACCGCATGCGAGACGGCGAGCCATGGCGTCGCCACTACAGCCTCGAGGTCCAGCAGTGGCATGGAGATCGCATTGCCGCCTACTTTGGTCTCGCGCCACGCAGGATCGTGTCAACGCGCGACCTTACCGACCCCGCGCGCACCCAGAGACTCTTGGCGCGAGACGTGCTGCGTGCCGGAGGGCTCTACCTGTTCGAGGCACGTGCCGGGCGACGCGGTCACCTCGGCTTCGTGCGGGTTCGTCCCAATGGCGATCTCGAGCAGGCGCACTACGCGGCGAAGCGGCGCTGGAACGGCCTTGCAACAGGAGACTTCCGCGCCTGGCTCCGGGCGGCGCCAACCTATTGTAAGGAGCCGCTCAAACTCTACGCATGCCCCGAACTTCTGGCGCCGGCCAAGGCCGATTCGACGCGGCATGATGTTCCGGCGCCCGGCGAGCTCAACTCCTACGTCCTGGAGGTCCTCGCCAGTTACCCGGCGGATGGGACCCACCGCTACTGGTGGCCGAGAGGTAAGGATGGTCGCGGTTGGTCGGGGAACACTCGGGATTTGCGTTATGGCGGCAAGGTCTTGTTCCGTGGCGATCCGCAGGGGCGTGCCTATTGCTGTGGTTTGACGTTCGAGGTGTTTGTGCGTGCCTGGCGGTTGTGGTGCAAGCGCACCAATCGACCGTGGACGATCCACGGACTCGATGCGTCCGGCGTGCGGAGGCTGCAGAAGCAGTGGTTTGGCTCCTCGAAAGACAAGACCTGTATTCGCACCGCGCTCGTTGCGAATGGGCTCGGCACACGGATCACTGATTGGAAGCAGGCGCGCGCCGGCGACTTCGTCCAGCTCTGGCGTGCCAACGGCAGCGGTCACTCCGTAGTGTTCCTCGATTGGGTGCGCAAAGACGACCGGGTCATTGGGCTGGAGTACTGGTCGACGCAGAAATCGACGAAGGGGATTGGGCGGCGCAAGGAATACTTCTTGGCGAGCAAGGGCAAGCGACGCTTGTTGCGCGAGAAGCTCTATCTGTGCCGTGTCGGTGTGGCGAACTGACGGCGAAGCACGCTGCTTGTTTGCAACGGTGGCGGCGCTGATGCTTGGTGCGAACTCTAACGCCCGACGCGACGGCGCAGCCACTGGCCGATGAGCGCAGGCCGGGCCACGGGCGGCATCGGGGCTGGTACCGGTTCCGGCGGCACATCAGTCGTGATCGGGCCGGTGGTCCGTGGCCCGCGCAGGGCGACACGGAGTGCGCTCAGAGGGTGCCCCATCGTGTCGTTGACGGCCGTGGGCTCGAAGCCGCAGTGCATCTGGCATTGGGCGCACTTTGGATTGTTGCCGACGCCGTAGCGGTCCCACTGCGTCTCGTCGAGTAGCGCTTGGAATGTTGGTGCGATGCCCTCGCCGACCAGCAGGTAGCAGGGCTTTTGCCAACCAAAGACGTTGCGCGTCGGGTTGCCCCAGGGGGTGCATTGGTAGCTGCGATTGCCGGCCAGGAAGTCGAGGAACAAGCTCGAGTGGTTGAACTTCCACTTGCGCCCGCGCCCGCGCTCGAACAACTTGCGAAACAGCTCCTTGCCGTTCCGGCGATTCATGAAGACGTCCTGCGACGGAGCACGCTCGTACTGGAAGCCCGGCGACACGGTGATGCCTTCCACGCCGAGCCCCATGGCGAAGTCGAAGAACTCCGCGAACCGGTCGATCGACGCGTTTTGGAACAACGTGCAGTTGACCGTCACACGGAAGCCCCGAGCGACGGCTTCGCGGATCGCCTCTACGGCGCGGTCAAAGACACCGTCCTGGCACACGGATTCGTCGTGTTCCTTCCGCAGGCCGTCGAGGTGGATGGAGAATGTGAGGAACTTGGAGGGCCGGTAGGAATCGAGCTGCTTCTTGAGCAGCAAACCGTTGGTGCAGAGGTAGACAAACTTGCGGCGCTGGACCATGCCTTCGACGACCGTAGGCATCTCGGGATGGATCAGCGGCTCGCCGCCCGCGATCGAGACGATCGGCGCCCCACACTCGTCGACGGCGCCCAGGCAGTCCTCGACGCTGAGTCGCTTGGCGAGGATCTCTTCTGGGTAGTCGATCTTGCCGCAGCCGGCGCATGCCAGGTTGCACCGGAACAGCGGCTCGAGCATCAGGAC
>CAYSWE010000463.1:0-4260 GCA_964434515.1 uncultured Phycisphaerales bacterium
CGTCGGCGAGCGCCCGGCGCAGCACGAGGCCCGTGTCCGCAGCAGCGGCGCGCAGAGGCCCTGTGACTTCCAAGAGTTCGTCCAGCAGCGCGTCCGCATCCAACGGGTCGCGGCCGGCGCTCGCGAGGAATCGATTCTTCTCGACGATGTTGGCTCGCAACCGATCGCGAAGACGATCGGGCGCTTCCAGATCACCGAAGCGAATGCCGGCGCGACTGGCGCGATCCTGGTAGGCCGGGCCGATGCCGCGCCCGGTCGTGCCGATCTTCCCCTTGCCACGGAACTCCTCCATGAGCGCATCGATCATCCGATGCACCGGAAGAATCAAGTGGGCGCAGCGACTGATGAGCAGGTTCTCGCCCGGCACGACGCGGATGCCCGCGGCCTGCACGGCCTCGATCTCCCGGCACAAGTGCCACGGGTCGACGACGACGCCACCACCGATCAGGTTGAGAACACCATCCCGGAACACTCCGGACGGCAGTAGGTGCACGGCATGCTTGTGCTCGCCGATGACCACCGTGTGCCCGGCGTTGTTGCCGCCGGCGAAGCGGACCACCAGCCTCGCCTCGCCTGCGAGAAGATCGATGATCTTCCCCTTCCCCTCGTCGCCCCACTGGGCGCCGACGATGCACGTCGCCGTCATTCGGGCTCGCCTCGACAAAGGCGGGAATCATATCGCGCCGCGCCCGCGAGCCAACAAGCCAGCCACATCGAGCCGGCCGGATCCGCAGCAACCCTCGAGGACGGCCAGGACGGGCTGGACATCCGGCTTGCCGCATATACACTCTTCCGTATGTCAGGCTCACCGCTCGAACGAACACTCACCTCTTACCTAGAAGCCCTGGCCCGCAAGCTCGGTCCACAAGCGCGCGAGACGGTCGACCTGCTCCGGCGCGAGTTCCTTGCCGGAATCTCCAGTGTGGCGCGCTTCGGCTATGCGACGCGTCAGGAACTGCACCATGGCGACGCGGGCACCGAGATCCTCGACGAGGTTTGTGGGCTCATTCTGGCCGGGCGGATTCCGCAGCATCCAGCGGCAGGGATCATGCTCCGCGCCGTCAGCCAGGTCGCCTACGCACAACTGCGCAAGCAGAATCGACGCACGCAGGCCCTGCGGACGACGCCGGACCTCGATCTCGCGTCTGCTCCGCCAAGGCCGGGCCAGCCGACGGTTTCCCTGGGCAATCTCGAGCCCATCCTCTCCGACGACTCGCTGCGCAAGTGCAATGGAAGCGTGCACTTCGCTCGCGCTGCGGAGCGCTGCGGGCGCACCGTGCGCGAGCTACGCCGCGAGGCACACGAACTGGCCGCGCAGCTCGGTCACCACGCCGACTGGGAAGAGTTCTGGCTGGCCCGGCTCGGCGAGTCGTTGGTCGACATGCTCCGAGAACAGACCGAACAGTTCGTCGGCGACTTGCTACCCAACGTGCGACGCGCCGGCGCGCCGGCACGCCGGGTTGGACGCATCCTCGCCCGCCTCCGGCACTGCCAGGCCGGCAACCCCGACGTGCTGCGCTCGGTCCGAAGAATGCTCAAGACCAACGACTTCTCCCGAGGGCCGCTGCACGGCGCGGCGCTGGCTCTGACCCGCGATCCGTTCCCGATCCACGTGATCGACGCCGAGTGGCTGCGCGCGCAGGGCCGCACCGACGAGGCGCTCGAGGCACTGGAGCGGACCGCGCCAAGCGGGCGCGCCGGACGAGGTGCGCGCCGTCGCATCCTCGTCGCGCTCGTGCGGTCACGCTGCCTGGAGCAAAACCGCGAGTACGAACAGGCCTCGAACCAGCTCGAGGGTGTCGCCGCCGTGCACCGCCGCGACCCGCTGCTCACGTACAACAGGCACGTGCTGGCGCACGCCGCCGGCTTACCCGAGCGAGCGGCTGCAGCCCAGGCGGATCTTGCAGCGATTGTGCGTGAGGCGCCGCGCATGAGCCCCATCCTCGGCGCTCGCATCCGCTCCACGCTTGCCGGGCGTTGACTTCGTGCAGGTCTCGCGCGACGCTCTGGGATCGTAAGGCCACGTGCAGCCCCCGAAGGAAATCCCGATGCCAGAGTTCCGAGTCTTCCTGCTGAACGAACCCGACCCCAAGTGTGTCGAGGGAAAGAACCAACTGTGGAATCTCCCGTGGGAGGTCCTCGTGTTCGATCAGCGCGTGCAGTATCAGCCGGAAGGTGCGGATGCCCCGGCGCAGTTTAAGGTGCGTCGCATTCGACAAACCAACGACGGCCCGGTGTACGACATCGCGCCTGACCCAGGTTTGCTCACCGGCGGCGATCCCAAGAAGGACCGCCGCTAGCAAGTCGGGCCCAGTGGAGCGCCCACAGAAGCCGCAGGAGCACCAGAAATGGTCACATGCCGAAAGGTGCGGGTGGTCGGACCGGACGACGTTGAGGCCGTGCTTGACTTTCTGGCGCGCCACGCGGCATCCACAATGTTTCTGCGCGGCAACCTGCTGCGGGCGGGCGCAGTGGATCGCGGCGCGCGGCTCGAAGGCACGTATGCGGCTGCGTTCGAGGGCGGCACCGTCACAGCGGTCGCGGCCCACTATTGGAATGACAACCTGATCCTCGAGGCCCCCGACCATCTCGACGAAGTGGTTGCCGTGGCGACCGCGGCTTCCGGACGTCCGGTTCGCGGGATTCTGGGGCGCAGCAGCCAGGTGCGCGCGGCGCGCGAGGCACTGGGCATGACCGATCTCGAGACCACACTCGAATCCAGCGAAGGGCTCTTCTTCTTACGGCTAGCAACCCTGCGCGTCCCCGGTTTGCTCACCGACGGCAGTGCCCTGTGCAGGGTTCCGCGTGAGCGCGAGTTGCCGCTCCTGGTCGCCTGGCGCGCCGCCTACCGCGTCGAAGCGCTCGGCGCCACCGATGCCGACGCCGTGCACGCCCAGGCCAAGGACGAAATCCATGCGATCCACGAAGACGGGCTGCACTGGGTCCTCGAGGTCGGCGGCGAGCTAGTCGCGTATTCCGCCTTCAACGCTACGGTGCCCGACTGCGTCCAGATCGGCGGCGTATGGACACCGCCTGCGCTCCGCGGCCGTGGCTATGGCCGCTCGGTCGTAGCCGGCACGCTGCTGCTTGCACACAAGGGAGGAGTGTCGACGTCCGTTCTATTCACCGAGAACCCAGCCGCCGAGCGCGCCTACCGGAGCCTCGGCTTCGAACGCACCGGTGACTACGCGATCGTGTTCTTCGCGGAGCCAGCCTGAAGACCGAGCACTGGATCTCGGCCAGCTTCCCCGGCGAGACCGGACCGCGCGATCTGTGGAAGGCGAGAGTCGGTCCCGCAACTGAGCCGCAGCTAGGCTGAAGCGCCGAGCCTGAGATGGGCCGCTCGGAAAGCGTGCGACCCGACAGCTTGTTAGGCATCTTCTCTTGGATCCAGACGGTCTGCCGCATCAGGTTCAACGTCTCGAACCTTGCTCAGAGCCCCATCGAACTTGCGCCGGCTGCCGTGTTTTGCTCGGCTCTCGAGGTACTCCTCCGTCAGAATCGCCGAGAGCTTCTCGGCCACCGCCGAGTTGATGAGCTGGTTAATCGACACCCCCTCGCGTTCGGCCAACTCTCGGATGCGCTCGTGCAGCGACTCGGCCAGACGAAGACTGATCGTACTCATTGAATCTCTCCGATGCGGCGAAGGAACGACTGCGGTGTGACGACACGAAGGCCAAACTGCTCGGCCCCTGCGAAGTCGCGGAGGTTGTGGGACACGATGAACTCGGCTTCAGCCTCGACTGCCAGCTCCAGGACCATGTCATCGCCCGGATCCCGCAGGAACGGCCTCCAAAGATAGAAGATCTGCCGGCGACGGACACCTTGCATCCGAATCCGTCAGCCCCATAGCCCGAGATTGCCTCTTGGCGACGCTGTCGTACTCGAGAACCAAAGGCACCGACAATACCGTCCGAAAACGCCCCTTGCCGACGAGGCTGAGCAGACCGAACGAGGCGCCTCGCCGCGAGCGCAAGCCGGCAACAAGGACGTTCGTGTCCAGAACGATTCGCAGAACCATCGTGGTATCGAATACGACACGACAGTTCCTATCAGTCCACGCGCTGGTCCCGTATGGCTAACGGTTCTGGCATCACCTATCCCTCGTGCATCCGCGGCTCCTAGCGGATGTCATCGGCCAACGGCGCGTGGTGACCAACCTCGAGTTCGCCGTGCGAGCGAGCCGAAAACTCGGCGAACCGCTCGGGCACATTCTCTTCTCCGGGCCGGCCGGGCTGGGCAAGACGAGCCTCGCCCAGG
>CAYSWE010000464.1:0-4253 GCA_964434515.1 uncultured Phycisphaerales bacterium
TGCGTGCGGTGTTCTCCGCCCTGCGACTCGACTCGATGACTACGACCAAGGGGGCCCTTCGCGAGGGCTTATTGTTCGATCTCCTTGGTCGCATCCGACACGAGGACGTACGCCAACGCAGCGTCCGTGCCTTCGGCGAACGCTTCCGCGTCGACCCAGGACAGGCCGCGCGGGTGGCGCGCACGGCACTCATGATGTTCGACCAAGTCGCGAAGACCTGGAAGCTGACGCAGGCAGATCGCCGCTGGCTATATTGGGCCGCACAAGTGCATGAAGTTGGCCTGGCGGTCTCCCTTCAGGCCTACCACAAGCACGGGGCATATCTCGTCGACAACACGGACCTGCGTGGCTTCTCGCGTTCGGACCGAGCCTTCCTTGCCCGGCTCGTGCAGGCCCACCGAAAGAGCATCGCGCCCGATGTCTTTGCCGAGTTCCGCCCCGGCCGGGGTCGCAGCGGGAAGCGACTGCTCGTTTTACTTCGACTTGCCGTCCGACTCCACCGCGGCCGAGGCAGTTTTGCGATCCCACGCGTCGCGGTCCAACCGTCGGGGTCAAGCCTCCGCGTGTCATTCCCCGCGGGGTTCCTCGCTACGCACGCGCTGACGCTCGCGGACATGGAGGCCGAGATCGACAGCCTCGCGGCGCTCGGCGTCACGCTCTCCATACGGTGACAGAAGTGGCGACAGCGCCGGGTCATCCGTCCGTCTCGGCTATTTGTGTTTCTTCGGCTTGCCCGGCGCATCAGCCTTGGCGGTCCGTTCGCGCCCGTCGCGCTTGGACTTGCGTTCGTGTCCGTTGCGCGTCGATTTGCGCGTAGGCTCCCTCGCCCCCGACTCGAACTCGATGGACTCGACGTCACGCTGGCCATCGTCGCACAGCCGGTGCAGCAACTCAGTCTGCGCGTCAACCCAGGCACAACCGAGCGGCGGGCGTCGTTCGTATCGTCCGTCCTCGCGCAGTTCCCAGCAACGGACCTCTTGCCCGAGATAGTTCTCGAGGTCTTCGCTACGCACCCGCCTGGCGATCGCCGGATCCAAGATCGGAAAGCAAGTCTCGACGCGGCGGACGAGGTTGCGCGACATCCAATCCGCGCTTGCGAGAAACACGTCACCAACGCCATCGGTCTCGAAGTAGTAGATCCGACTGTGCTCGAGAAACCGTCCAAGCACGGACCGAACGCGAATCTTGTCCGAGACGCCAGGTACCCCTGGCCGAAGGCAGCACGCACCCCGAACGATCAGGTCAATCCGAACGCCCGCCGCGGATGCGGCATACAGAGCGCGAATCACCTTGGATTCGGTGAGTGCATTCAGCTTGGCTACGATCCGGCAAGGAATCCCCTCGCGCGCCTGCGCTGCTAAACCACCGATCCGGTCCAACAAGGCACGGTGCAGCGTGAACGGGCTCTGCCAGAGCTGGCTCAGCTCGACGACATGCCCGACACCCGTGAGCTGAGAGAACAAACGGTGGACGTCCTCGCCGAAGTCTCGTCGCGCCGTCAGCAGACCGAGATCCGTATAGGCGCGTGCCGTCCCCGAGTGGTAGTTCCCGGTGCTGAGGTGCACATAGCGTCGTAGCCCCGCGCCTTCACGACGCACGATGAGCAGCATCTTCGAGTGGGTCTTGTAGCCGACGACGCCGTACACGACGTTGGCCCCGACGTCCTGAAGTTGTGTGGCCAAGTCGATGTTCTCGGCCTCGTCAAAGCGAGCGCGTAGCTCGATCACGACGGTCACGTCCTTGCCAGCACGGGCCGCGTCGATCAGCGCACTGACGACCGGAGATTGCGACCCGGCTCTATACAGGGTCTGCTTGATAGCGAGCACCTTCGGGTCCGAAGCCGCCGTCCGCAGCAGCTCGATGATCGGCTGAAACGACTCATAGGGATGGTGCAGCAGCACGTCGGCTTCGCGAATCGCCTCGAATATGTCCGCGCCGCGTTGAAGCCGACGTGGAAACCTCGCTCGGAAAGGTTCGTACTTGAGGTCCGGGCGGTCCACGAGATCATAGAGCGCACCGAGCCGGTTGACGTTGACGGGTCCCGCCACGCGATACAGGTCGTCCTCGCCAAGGCCGAACTTCGAAAGCAAGAAGCGCGCGACCGCGTCGGGGCACTCGCCCGAGACCTCGAGCCGCACGGGCTCCGAGTAGTGGCGCTCGGGCAGCTCCCCCTTGAGGGCAAGCAGAATGTCATCCACCTCCTCCTCGTCGACCCACAGCTCTCCGTTACGCGTCACGCGAAACTGATGGCAGCCGATGACACGCAAACCTGGGAACAGCTCGGCGATGTGCGTATCAATGACGGCCGAAAGCAGGACATAGTCATCCGCGGTCCCGGCGGAGGCCGGCAACTGGATCACGCGCGGCAGGGTCCGTGGAACTTGCACGATGGCAATGTTCGTATCTCGACCGAACGCATCGTCTCCTTCGAGCATCACGATGACGTTGAGACTCTTGTTGAGGATTCGTGGAAACGGGTGGGCCGGATCAAGGCCGACCGGCGTCAGGACAGGGAACACCTCGGCGCGAAAATACTCAGCGAGCCACCGCCGCCTGGATTTCGAGCACTGGTCCTCGCGCAGCAAGCGGATCGACTCGCGCTCCAACGCTGGCAGCAAGACATCGTTCAGCGCACGATACTGCTCGTCCACGAGCGCCGACGCCGATCGCTTGATCGAACACAACACCTGCTGTGACGTCTGGCCGTCAATACTGACTTTCTCGGCTCGGAACGCCGCGCGCTCCTTGTGCGACGCCGCACGAATCTCGAAGAACTCATCGAGGTTCGTGCAGGAAATGGTGAGAAAGCGGAGTCGCTCTAGCAACGGTACCGCTTCGTCGAGGCTGAGCGTCACGACGCGCCGATTGAACTCGAGCAGCGACAGTTCCCGATTCAGGAACAAACTCGGGTCCTGGAAGCCGCGAAGCTGAAGATCGTCGGAATGGGAACGGCTCGGCATACGATGTTGAGTAGGATACGGCGATCGGGGAAGCGAGCCAAAACCCGCCGGGTCACGTCTCCTTGATCGTCGAGACGAACCCGCCACCTGCAGTGGAACAACGGATCATGTGCCCGCTGGCACGCTCGGGTTGGGCCGATCCGACGCGTCGGACAGCGGAATCGCCAGCACGACGAGCGTGCCCCGCTTGCCATTGTGCAGAATCATCCGACCACCGTGCGCCCGCGCGATGCGATTCGAAACACGCAGCCCCAGGCCGCCAGCCTGGCGCCGCCCCAGCCAATCGGAGTACTCGACGAGACTATTCGGTTCGAGTTCGGGAAAACCACCGCCGTTGTCGCGCACGAAGAAGCGGAGTTCGCCCGAGAGATGCTCGACGCCAATCGTCACGTGCGTGCCGCCGTGGCGAATGGCGTTGCGCGTGAGGTTTTCGAGGGCTCGTAGCAGCCGGAGCCCGTCGGCGTAGATCGTCGGCTGCAAAGAAACGCGGGATTCCAACGTGACCCCGGCATCCTCGGCGATCGGCCGCAGGCCGCGTAGCGTATGCCCGACGAGTTCTTCGGGCATCACAGCCTCGAATGAGAAGTCCTCGGTGACTTCGAGTTCGGCCAGGTGCATGAATCCTTCGGCCAGACTGCTGATGCGCTCACAGTCAACGACGGCCTGACACACGAGTTCGCGCTGCTCGTTGGGATTCGCCGCCTGAGCGGCGTTGTCGAGACGCAGGTGGAGTGCAGCCAAAGGCGTCCGCAGGTCATGCGACAACTCCGACAGCCAGTCGCGACGGAGTTCCTCTCGCGCATTCATCGCCGACTGGAGCCGGTGACCGCGGCGGCGCGTGACGTTGAGCGCCGCCGCGAGTCGCTGAACTTCATCGGACCCTCCCGGAGCGAACCGCCGGGGGACGGGACTGTTCCTTTGAGGTTGCGCAGCCACGGCGATCATGCCTTGAAGGCGTCGGACCAACGTCCAATGCAGTATGGCCCAGACAATGAGCCCCAAGATCGCCGCCCCGAGGAGGGCGACGCGCCAGTGCGCGACGAGTAGGCTGTCGGAATGCGGATCCGGTGCGAGTTCGGCGGCCGAGGCTCCCGGAGGAAACGGAACGGCGCTGAGCCCGGGCGGCACGAGCAGGACGAACTCACCCTGCTCCTGCCAAAAGACACGCAATGAGACCCAGAAAACACGGACGCGCCCCAATGGCGGCACATCCAAGAGCTGACCAGCCTCCGAATGGAGCGACATCAGCCCCGGTAGCTTCACGTGGGAACTCACGCGCACAACGCGAGCATG
>CAYSWE010000465.1:0-4217 GCA_964434515.1 uncultured Phycisphaerales bacterium
GCTGTGGCGCTTGATTGTCCGATTGTGTGGCCGATGCATCCGCGCATTGCGGATAGGATTCCGCCGATTGCAGGGGTTAGGACGCGGCCGCCAATGGGCTATCTGCGCTTTCTCGCGACGTTGAGGTCCGCGTCGCTCGTTCTGACCGATTCCGGTGGCGTGCAGGAAGAGGCTGCGATTCTCAATACACCGTGTGTCACATTGCGCCCGAGCACGGAGCGACAGGAGACCGTCGATCGCGGCAGCAATCGGGTGGCAGGGCTCGGTCGACAGCAGATCGTGCAGGCGGCCCGCGCCATGTGGGGGCGGAGGCTCTTGGCGCATCCCTACGGCGATGGTCGGACCGCTGCGCGCGTGCTCGACGTCGTCTTTGGATGCGGTTTATCGTCGCAGCATGGCGGTCTGGCGTCTTGACCGATTCACGAGTCGACGTAGTGGTTCCGCTCTACCGCGAGCGCGAAGGCGTGGCACGGTTGTTCGAACGTTTGCTTCCCGTCCTCGCCGAACTGCCGATGGCCGAACTCATCCTCGTCGATGATGGTTCCGACGATGGAACGGCTGAGGCTTGCAAGACACTCGTAGCCAAGACCAAGCGTGTGTCTGCACGCCTCCTGCGACACCGGCGCAACTTCGGTTTGACGGCGGCGCTACGCACGGGGTTCTTGGCCGGTCGCGCACCGATCCACTGCTGGTTGGACGCGGACCTCTCCTACGATCCCCGCGTGCTGCTGCGACTCGTGGAGGCCGTGCGGCGTGGTGCCGACCTTGCGACGGTGTCGCCGTACCACCCCGACGGCGCCGTGGATTCGGTGCCGCCGCTGCGTCTTTGGTTGTCGCGCGGACTGTCGCGGACCTACCGTCTCTTGCAGGGTGGCGACGTCTACACCTACTCGGCGATGGTGCGAGCCTGGCGGCGTTCGGTGTTGGCCCGGTGCCTGCCGCGGCGCGAAGGACACCTTGGCGTGACCGAGAGCCTCCTGCGTGTGCAGGGGCTTCGGACGCAAGGGCGCGCCGCCCGCCTGGTCGAGGTGCCAGCGACGCTAGGCGGACGTGTCGTTGGCCGAAGTGCTGTGCGCCTCGTCCCCACGGTGCTTGGGCACGTGGGCCTGATGCACGATGCCGTGCTTGGTCGGCTCGGCGAATGATGAACGAGCGCACGCGACAGCCGCTCGTGGTTCCGACGGATCGCGATGCAAGTGGGCGCAGCTTCGGCATCGAAGAGCTGACGTTCGTTCGGCAGGTGCTCGAGTCCGGGTCGCTGAACTCGAACAGCGGCTTGTTCGTGCGTCGCTTCGAGCGTGAGTTTGCCGCGCAGGTCGGTGCCGCTTACTGCGTTGCGTGTAGCTCGGGTTCGTTCGCCGTGCAAGCCGCGCTGTTTGCCTGCCAGTTGCCGCGGGGTTCGCGGGTCGCAACGACGCCGATCACGGACTTCGGCGCGATCACGGCCTTGCTTTATGAAGGCATGGAACCGGCGTTTTGCGACGTCGATCCGCTGACGCTGATGCCCACCGCGCAGAGTCTCGCTCCGCTGGTCGAACAGGGGGTCGGCGCGGTCGTCTGCACGCATCTATTCGGCCGGCCGGCCGAGGCGAAGGCGATCCGGACGCTGTGCGACGAGCACGAGACGCCACTGATCGAGGACGCCGCGCAGGCCCTGGGGGCCGTGCACGAAGGCCGCGCCGCCGGGCGTTACGGCCAGCTGGCGACCTTCTCTTTTCAGCAGGGCAAGCACCTCTGCGCCGGCGAAGGCGGCGCTGTCGTGACCGATTCTCCGGAGCTGGCGCGGCTTGTGCGGCTGTTCGTCAACAAGGCCTGGCCTTACGGCGAACCTGATCCTGACCACCTCTTCGTGGCGCCGAATGGCCGTATGACCGAACTCCAGGCCGCCGTTCTGGTGGCGCAGCTCGCCAAGCTCGACGGCTTTGTCGCCAGTCGTCGCGCCAGCGCGGCGGCGCTGCTTGCGGAGGTCGATGGGCTGGCCGAGCTGTCGTTCCCGGCGCTGCCGCCGGGCGATCGCCACTCGTTTTGGCGCGTTGCGTTGCGGGTTCCGCGTGGTGCGCCGGTCGATCTGGATGCGTTGGCCCGCGCGCTACGCGAAGACGGAATCCCCGCCCAGGCGCGCTACGTCGGCCGGCCAGCGTTTGCTCTCAAGGCGCTCGTCGACGCGGGATTCGAGCGCGATCCGAAGGACTACCCGGGGGTCGAGCGTGGTCTCGCTGAATGCCTCGTCTTGGCATGGAACGAACGCATCGGCGTCGAACTGGCGTGTACCATCGGGCAGCGCCTGCGTGCGTCGGTCAATCGGCTCCGGGGGCGGTCGTCATGAGTGTTCTGTCCTTCGCCGTCGTCGGCACGGGTCGCATCGCCGCCGACTATCTCCACGCCTTGGATCGCGTTGCCGAGCTCGAGCTCGTCGGCGTCGCCGACCGGCGCCGCGATGCTGTCGGGCCTGTGGGCGAGCGCTGGTCTTGTGAGACCTTTGCGTCGGCGGCAGCTCTGCTTGCGGCGACGCGCCCAGACGCCGTTCTCGTGGCGGTTCCACCGGTCGATCATGAGCCGGTCGTGCTCGAGTGCCTCGCGGCGGGCGCGCACGTCCTCGCTGAGAAGCCGTTCGCGCTGAGTACGAAGAGTGGCGAGCGGATGTTCGCGGCGGCTCAGGCGCGGCAGCGACTCTTGACGATGTCCGCCAAGTTTCGTCACGTCCGCGATGTGATCGAGGCGAAGGCCCGCATCGAGTCTGGAGCGCTCGGCACGCTTGTCTTTGCGCACAACGTGTTCGCCGCCGAGGTGCCGATGGGCGACCGCTGGAACTCGGACCTCGCGGTCAGCGGCGGTGGCGTCGTGATCGACAGCGCGACGCACTCGGTGGATCTCCTGCGTTACTTGTTCGGACCGATCGAATGGGTGCAAGCGGTGCGCGCACCCGCAGCGCAGACGCTTGCCGTCGAGGACTCGGCGCGATTGACGGTAGGTTTCGCGACCGGACCGCTCGCGTCGGTCGACGTCTCGTGGTCGGTGTCGACGCGGTCCCCGTGGTATCTCGAAGTACACGGGACGGACGGTTCTCTGCGGCTCGGATGGCGCGGCTCCGTGCTCGAGCGGAAGGGAGAAGCGCGGCCACGCGATCTGAGCGCCGGCGATTCGGGCGGCGGCTACGACAAAGTCGATGCACTTGGGCGCCAGCTGCGGAACTTCGCTCGTGGGGCCGCTGGCGACGAAAAACTGCTCCTCGAACAGGTGGATGTCCTGGCCAGCGTCGCCGTGATCGAGGCCGCCAACACGAGTCTTGCGAGCGAAGGCGCCAGAGTGGGCGTGCGTCAGCCCTGATGTAGCTCTATCATGTCACGAACCATGGCAGCAGAAATCCACAAGTCGGCGATCATCGAAGAGGACGTAGAGATTGGTGATGGCACACGCGTATGGAGCGACGTGCACGTGCGTCATGGTGCCATCATTGGCGAAGGCTGCATTGTCGGCGAAAAGAGCTATATCGCCTACGACGTCAAGGTCGGCGACCGTTGCAAGATCAACGCCTTCGTCTATATCTGCAATGGTGTGACGATCGAAGATGGCGTCATGGTGGGGGCCCACACGACATTTACCAACGACCGGTTTCCCCGTGCGGCGAGTTGGGACTTGAGCGAAGCGCTGCCGAGCACGCCAACCGAGCACACGATGCATACGAGAGTCCGGCGCGGGGCTTCGCTAGGTGCTGGTGTGTGTGTCGCCCCGGGACTTACGATTGGTGAGTGGGCGATGATCGGCATGTCGAGCGTCGTGATCCACGACGTCGGTCCGCACATGCTAGTCGCCGGCAACCCAGCTAGGCGTCTCGGCTACGTGTGTCGCTGCGGCTGGCGGGTGGCCATGTTCATGCACGGCCCGGAGCAGGATCTCAAAGAGCACGGCGTGCCGTGTGGCAACTGCGGCGGAGTCCTACGGTGGGATTCCAGCGGCAGACTCGAGTGCTTGCGTCCAGAAGAGATCGCGAACGGCGCCTAGGCTGAAGTTGCTAGCCTAAGCTGGACGTAAGTCCTTGTTGCACGGATCGTAACGATCCTATTCGGCGATCTTGGATTGTAGGGTTGGGGGCTCGTGAGGTTGGGAGCTCGCGAGGCTGGCATGGCCATTTCGATGCCTTCTGAACCACCACAGAGAGCACAGAGAGAAGGTTCCCCAGGCCGTTTCAACAAAGAAGGCATGCGAACCTAGAGGTA
>CAYSWE010000466.1:0-4212 GCA_964434515.1 uncultured Phycisphaerales bacterium
TGACTCCCGGATCAGGCCGCGATCGTCTGAATCACACCACTAGCTTTTCTAGTCGTTTCTATTCAGGCGTCGTGGCTCGCGTGCCGACCAGCTCTGTAGGCAAGAGCGGAGACGGAGATGGTTCGACCGACAAGGCGATGGAACGGGGGGCGGGTGATGGCCCTTGTGGTTGCGGTGCTCAGAGTTCTTCTCGAGACCGATGCCGCCGAGCGCGTCCTGCCGTGCGTGTGGCTGCGTGCGGCGCTGGTCGCGTCCGGGATGCTGCCGCGAATCCTGCCGAGACTTGCCGTCTGGGGACGGAGCCTCTGTGTCTGGGGGCTGGTGATGGGAGCCGTGTTGGGCGAGAAATCCTCGGATCCGCTAGTCGCCGGCGCCGAGTTTCGCCTAGTTCTTTTCGTTTTTTCCTCAGGTGCCGGGGGCGGAAGGTCGATACCGGAGACGGGGCACACCGGAGGCGAGCATGTCCGAGAACGCAGTCGTCGAGATCAAGATCGGTTCCGTCGAAGTGCGGTTCTCTGGCCCCGTCCCGCGGGAACGGATCGACGATGTCTTGCAGTCCGTGCGCGCTCAGCTGCCGGAGCTACTGCGGGAAGACACACCCGCCAGTCGTGCAATCGGGCTTGGTCCACTGCTCGATGGGTCGGACGCCCGGACGTTCGGCGAGAAGGCCGGCGTCGTCGCCTACTGGCTCGAGGAGACAAAAGGCCGCGCCAACTGGCGCAGCGCCGACATTGTGGATGCGCTGCGCGAAATCGGCGAAGATGTCCCCAAGAACATCACGGACGCGCTCAACCAGAAGCTCAAGAAGAACCTGTTCGAGGTCCATGATCGGCGCTGGTGCCTGAGCGAAGACGGCCGAGCCTGGGTGCGCTGGCGCCTCCTGGGTCGGGACGCCTCCGAGTGATCCGAGTCGGCTCGGCCGGGCGTGTCGCTCACGACTGGGGGGGACCTGGTCTCCCGCACGAGCCCTTACTGGCAAACGACTTCTGGCCTCGCGGCGCCAAGGCGGCTAGTTTGCGCACAAGAGACATGGTGTCTCCTGCGGAGGTCGTTTTGATTAGAAAGCTAGTCTCGTTCAAGAAAGTGTTGGTCTCTCTCAGCCTGTTGTGCTGCTTTGCGTTTACATCGTGCTTGGCGGGGCCGCACCAGTTGGCGCGCACCGTCGATGACTTCGATGGCAAACTGTATACAGAAAGCCCTTGGATCGATGCGGCGCTCCAGGTCATTCCCGTGATCCCGTTCGCGCGTTACATCGCGTCGTTCGCGGATGCTCTGACGGGCGATGCCTATGCGTTTTGGGCAAAAGATGCCTGGGACAACAAGGGCACCGGGTTTAAGCACAAGGAATTCCTCGGAACCGATGGTCACGTCGAGAGCTTGTTGCTCGACAGCGCCAAGTGGTTCGAGGTCAAGCAGTAAGGACAGGCGGAACCTGCTTCGGCGATCATCGCTGACGGTGCCATGCCCGGATCTCGGACTTGACACCGTCGGCGATGCGTCGAGCGAACCAGCCCAATTTCGGCGCGTAATCGAGGATCGACGTCTGGTCCAGGAACTTGCGGTTGCCGATTTCCAGCCGCGACGTGCGCACGATCCGCAGGCATGGAAGCGTGACGCCGGAGTCCAGTCGAACAGCCACGACGGCTTCGCACCGGTAGTGCACGCGGATTGGCAGAACACGCCCATCCGGGTGTTTCTCGAGGTACTGCCCGCTCCAGCGCTTGCCAACCCACAGCGGGAAGTGCAGCAGGAAGTCTGCCGGCGCCCTGACGACACGCTTCGCCGGATTGTTGGGCACGAACCGCTCGGTCTCCGCCAGATCCGGCGTGAGCACGCGGATCAGACCCGTTCGCTCCTCGAGTAGCTCATAGCCCGACTCGTCGGCGCGTGTGACTCGGTACTCCAGGTCGATCCGCCCGCCGCGGCGGTAGACGAAGCGGTCGCCCTGCCGGAGCTTCGGGCGCTGCCACAGCTTGGCGCCCTTGGGTGGCGTCCGGTCCCAGGCCAAGAGGCCGGCGCCGGTGCCTTCCGGGAGTTCTGTCGAGTGGCAGGACGGCAGGCTCGCGAGGAGACCCAGTAGGCAGATCGATCGATTCATCCGGTCCATCCAAGCAGGAAAGCCAGAGCAAGGAAAGCGCGCGAAAGGCAGATGCCAGGGCGCGTAGGCCGTCCTCGGGGTCAAGTCTTTGCGCCTCGATTCCGACGTTATCCATACGCGGGGCCAGGTGGCTCGGTTTGGAGGCTCGAGATGAAGACGCGGTCAGCCAGGACAGTCGTTGTGACGATCGGAACTCTGCTTCTCGGCGCTTGTTCCGGGGGAGGCAGTGGCTCTGGAGGCGGCGGATCGGCAGCCTCCTGGGGCCGTTCTTCGAGCGGGCTCTCTGGGGCGGATGTCGCGGTGGTCGCCTATGGCGCCAGTTCTGCCAATGTCTGGGCCGGCACGACGCTCAGCGGCGTGTTCCGCAGCCAAGATGGCGGAGCGACCTGGAGCGCGCGCGGCACCGGCCTACCGACGTCGCCATCCGGGGCGTTCCTTGCGGTTCGCGCACTGGTTGTCGATCCGTCTGCACCCAATCGGCTCTATGTCGGTACGCCGGACGGGCTGTACAAGACCCAGGACAGCGGAGCGTCGTGGGCGGCCATCAACACCGGGCTGACGACGCGCGACGTGCTGTCGTTCGCGGTCAATCCTGGTGCTGCGTCGATTGCCTATGCCGGAACCGAGGGGGGCGGAGTCTTTCGCACCGCGGATGCCGGGGCGAACTGGACGAAGTCGAACTCAGGGATGACCGGACGCGATGTCCATGTGCTCGCAGTCGACCCGGTGAGTCCTTCGACGGTCTACGGCGGAACCGAGAAGGGCGTGTTCAAGAGCGTGGACGGGGCGGCGACGTGGACGGCGACGAACACCGGGCTCACCGAGCTCGACGTGCGGGCGATCGTCATTGACCCGACCGTTTCGTCGCGTGTGTTTGTCGGCACGAAGGGCGGTGGCGTGTTCAAGACGACGAACGGTGGTGCGACCTGGTCGACCGCCAGCGCCGGTTTGCTGGACCTGAAGGTCTCGGCTCTGGCGATGGACGCAGCAACCCCAACTACGCTCTACCTGGCGACCACGCGTCGCGGAGTGTTCAAGACGACCAACTCCGGAGCGCTCTGGACGCGGGCCAGCACGGGGATCAGGAACCCAGACGTGACGACGATCGCGCTGGCGCCGGGCCTGCCGGCACGCCTGATGGCGGGGACCCGGGGTGCGGGTGCGTTCCGCTCGGCAGACTCCGCCGCCACTTGGACTTCGAGCAACTCGGGGCTCGGCGGCTCCCACGTGCGGCAGATCCTCGTTGGCGTGGCGTCGAACACGGTCGCCTACGCAGCGACGGCCGGCGGAATCTTCAAGAGCACCGACTCGGGCACGACCTGGGTGGATGCGAGTTCCGGGCTGACCAACGGCAACGTGACGCGCATCGTGCAACACCCGGGCACGACGACGACACTCATGGCCGGAACCGAGGATGGCATGTTCTTGTCGGTGGACTCGGGCTCCACTTGGACTGCGATCGAAAACGGTCTGACGAACAAGAGCATCACCGCGGTTGCATTCGATCCGACGACGACGCAGATCGCCTACGTGGGAACCGACGGCAGTGGCGTTTTCAAGACCACGAACGCCGGGGCGAGCTGGGTGCAAATCAACACTGGACTGTCGGGACTCGCCGTCACCGCGCTCGTGGTTGAGCCCACCGTGGCGAGCACGCTCTACGCCGCGACGGAGCGCGGTGTGAACCGTTCCACGGACGGCGGCACGCGTTGGCGTGCCATGAACACCGGCTTGACCAAGCGTGACGTCGTCGACCTAGGGATGCATCCGAGCGCGGCGGGGACTCTATTCGCTGCGACCAAGAGCGGCGGAGTGTTCCGCACCAACGATTCGGCCGCGACCTGGACCGCGGTCAATGGTGGGCTCGCGACGACCGACGTCCGTCGCTTGGCGATCGCCCCCGCGACGCCGGCGATTCTCCTCGCGGTTGGTGGCAACGGCCGGCTCTACCGAAGCACCGACGGCGCGACCAGCTGGGCGACCTTCGACGCCGGGATCGATCCGCGCACGGCGAGCTGCGTCGCGTTCGATCGTGGCGCGTCGCCGCGCCTGTTCGCCGGCACGACCGGCAGCGGGATCTATCGCACGCGCTAGCCGGCCAAGGCGGCGCGGGG
>CAYSWE010000467.1:0-4194 GCA_964434515.1 uncultured Phycisphaerales bacterium
ATCCGCAACTCCGACGTGCCAGTGATGGTCGTCCCGCCAGAGAAGACAGAGGCCGACTGATCCTCAAGCGCGAAAGCCGAGGCCTCCGATGAGTCCCGTTCCCCCTGAACGGTTACGAGGAGTTCCGGATGCGTCACCGCTCGCTCGCCATCACCTACCTGATCGAGGAAGCCGAGCAGCCTTGGGGAGGCGTGCAGACGATCTTCCGCGAGGCAGATGCGCTGCTGGACCGCGGACACCGAGTGTGCATCGTCTGCAAGACCGGCGAGCCGAGCTGGTACCGTCCGCGGGTCGAGGTCCGCGCCGCCGAGTTCACCCCCGATACGATCCCGCGGTCCGATCTCGTGGTCGGGACGTGGTGCCCCACCGTGCCGTTCGCCTGGCGGGCACAGCGCGGCCAACCGGTGCACTACTGTCAGGGCTATGAGGGTGACGATCCCCGCCACCGCGCCGCGCGGGAACAAATCGAGAACATCTATCGCCTACCGGGAATACGCCACCTGGCGATCTCGCCGTTTCTCGCCCAGCGACTGCGCGACCTGTTCGGCATCGAGCCGCTCGTCGTGCCCTACGGCATCCGCAGCGACTTGTTCACGGCCACGCCCGCGCCACGCCCGCAAGCGCGACGCCTGCGTGTCGGGCTCGTCGGACCGTGGAGCATTGCTTGGAAGGACATTGCCACCGGGGTGCGCGGGCTACGCCTGGCGCAAGACCGAGGGATCCCGATCGAACTCGTGCGGGTCAGCGCGCAACCGATCACGGACGACGAACGAGTCGCCTGGGGCAACCTCGCGGTCGAGGAGCATGTCGGCGTTCGACTCGACGACATGCCCGAGATTTATCGCAGCCTCGACCTGTTCCTAGGAACAAGTTCTGGCGGCGCCGAGGGCTTCTTTCTGCCGGCAGTCGAAGCCATGGCCTGCGGCGCGCCATGCATCCTCTCCGACATCGCCTGCTTCCGGGACTACGCGCAGATCCAGGACTACGCGCGCTTCTTCACTCCAGGGAGTTCGAAGTCACTGGCGTCGGCGATCTTCGAGCTAGCCCACCTCCCGGCAATCCGCTCGAAGCTCCGCGAGACCGGCCTGCGCACCGCCGCACGGCACTCGTTCGCAGCCCACGTCGAGGGGATCGAACGGGCCTTCCACGCACTCGTCCCTGCCCGACACGGGTCGCGGCGATGCGCTTACTGACCAACTTCCCGTTCGAGATGTTCGGGGAACGCGACGAGTTTCCGTTCGAACAGATCGTGACGTTCGGCCCACCCGAGGGCCGTCGCGTCGGCGCCGACGTGTTTCGCTATGACATCCCGTTCGACGCATCCCGGGCGACGATCGAGGATCTACTCGTGGCCTGTCCCGCGGGCTTTGTCCCGGACGCAATCATGCTCTGGTGGCCAGATCAGGAGCCAATCCCCGACGGGCTCGAACGCGCGCCCATGCCGGTCGTGGCGACCATCTCCGACTACAACCTCACGCTGCCGCACGTGCGACGCCTCTGGCCCTTGGTCGACCTCGTATTGTGCGACACGCCCGGCCTCCAAGTGCTCGGAAGGCTGCCGTTCGCGCGGGTCGAGCCTTGGTGCCAGTTTTCTTTCCGCCCCGACGTGCACCGCATCTATGCCAACGAAGATGGAACCGTTCCTGAGCGCGATATCGACATTTGCTTCGCCGGCAATCTCGACCCTACGATCCAGCGTACGCGGGCGCCTTACATCGCGCGCCTGGCCGCCCTCGCCAACCGACACAAGGTCGTCCTAACGACAACGGCTCAGGGCGAACCCTATGGACGACTCCTGGCGCGCAGCAAAATCGTGTTCAATCGCTCCATTCGAGGCGAGATCAACCTACGCGCCTTCGAAGCGCCGGCGTGCGGAGCGTTGCTCCTGGTCGAACGTGAGAACACCGAGATTCGCGACTACTTTGAGCCCGACCACGAGGTCGTCCTCTACGCTCCTGGCGATCTCGAAGCGACGATCGAGGCGCTGTTGGCCGACGAAGAGCGACGGAGTGCCATCGCCGCCCGGGGCCATGCCAAGGTCCAGGACTATCGCCTGGCATCCCATTGCCGCGCGCTGCCCGACCTGATTCGCACCCTCGACCCGCGCACCCGTCCGCGTGCACCGCAGCGCACCCGCCTGCTCGGTCGGGCTGCCTCGCTCTTGAGTGGCTGGGCCGCGGGCACCGCCGCGCTCGAGGCTCTCACCCACGCCTGCAAGCTTGGCCCGCCCGCGACCGGCCCGCACACCTCCGACGCCGAGGCGCCCAACGACCTCGCGGTCGCGCTGCTGCGGCTGACACCCGAGCGCGTCGAGACCGCGCATCGCCTGCTCTTGCAGGCACGCGCGCGCGACCCGGAACATATTCCGACGCAACTCAACCTCGCGTGGCTCTATGCCCGCGCGCGGCGCCCTTCGGACCTCGCGCGCTCGCTCGATGCGACCCGCGCTTTGCTCCAGAAATCGACGCCGGCGCACGCGTGGAGCGGCCTCTGCGCACCGCTGGGATGGAACGAAGATGCGCTCGGCCTCGCCGCTGCACAATGCGAGACACTGCGTTTGGAACATATGGACCCAATGCTGCAGTGGTTCCGTGATCGGTGCGACCGGCTCGAACAGGGTCAGCCCTTTGGCTCAATCACGAAGCAAACCGTCGCCTGCGAGTGAGGCGCCCGCGACTCGTCCTGGATCGTCAGCTTCAACCCGGCCTTGAGCAGCGCCTTGGGGATCGTGAACTTCTTGTCCTTGCCGATCTTGGGCTGTTGGTCCTCGCCATCACCCACGCTAAAGGACACCATGTCATTGCTGTTGCCGTAATACGTCACATTCACGTCGCTACCAGCGACCGGTGGATCCGGCTGGATCTCGAACAACGGCTGGCCGACCCGAGCCGAAGACGCCAACACGATCACCGCACCGAGGCCGACTGCCAACGCGGAGAGCGAATACCGGCGGCGCAACGCGAACGAGCCCATCACTTGCCCTCGAGGTGCAGCGCCAGCGAACGTTCCGGCGAAACACGGCCAATCGCACTCGCGACATCCAACGACTCGATCAGCGACGACTCGAGCCCGGGAGCCGCGGCGATCCGGACCGACGCGCCATTGGTCGTGGTCATGGATAGCGAGTTCGCACCGGGCTGGAAGAAGAACCACTCCGAATAGATGCGCGATCCGACGAGGCCCACACTGTACGGGACCGGAAGCTCGACCCGTGCCCGGGGCGCGGAACCATTGCGCGGCTTCCTGACCCCCATCGGGAACAGCATATCGAGCGAAACGAACAGATAGCAGTTTTTCGCGCCCATGGTCCCGAAGTCGAACGGGAGCTTGTTGGCGCCCCACCGAACGTTGCTGGCACCAATCACGAGCAGGGCGAGAGGCGTCACCGGAGCGCGCGTCGCAAACATCAAGGAGCCACCGACCACGGTCGCACCATCAAACCGATTCGCGGACGCATCCACTTTGCCCGGTCGGAAGCAGGACCGGCCAAACGTGGTCTTGCTGGCGCCCGGTCGAAGCTCGAGATCGGCGAGCCACCGACCCGGTCCGGCCTTGCTCGCATGCTGGCGGTGCACAAACTCGAGACAGAGGTTCTTGTTGGGCACGTACGCAATCGAGCTCTGCAAGACAATGTGCGCCGAGACATTCGGTGCCAGACTGGCCGCCTTGGTTCCTGCTGGTAGCGACACAGAATCCGGAACCCGGTATCCGCCTCGGTACACGACGATGGGGGTCTTGCCGTGGTTCTGCGCAAACACGGCCGACGGATTGCGCTCACTACGCGAGGTCCAGGACGCAAGGACCATCAGGTCGATCCAGCCACCCTTCATTCCGTTCGGAAACGAACCGGCAGTCTGCACGTCGCGACGCACGATGATCCGCCGGATCGACTTGCCGGCAAAACCGCGCAACGCACGCGCGGCAATCAGCACCTGCGTGCGTCCGTCATAGCCACCGAGCAAGAACGGCTCGATATCAGCACCGTCTTGAAGAGCGACGCTCCGGGGCACGGTACGACCGTAGGTTTGCGCCGCGGCTACAGTGGCGAGGAGCACGCAGGCGAGCGCCGCAGTGGCAGGAGCCGCGAGGAAAATCGGTCGCATTCGCGCCCGGCGTATCATCTGGGTCATCTGGGTCATTTGCTACTCCTGGATCGAGAGAGGTATCGTGATACGACTCGCTCTCGCGCAGAAG
>CAYSWE010000468.1:0-4181 GCA_964434515.1 uncultured Phycisphaerales bacterium
ACGGCGAGCGCGTGACGACGCCCGTGCTGACCGACGCCTTTCTACCGGGTATCGCACGAGCTCAGTTGATCGTGGGGCTGCGGGCGAGCGCCGGCGTCGATGTGCATGAGGAGACGATCGCCCTCGACCAGCTCCTTACGGCGGATTCGATCGTCCTCACCAACGCCGTCTTTGGTGTTCTTCCCGTGCGATCGCTGCAGGGCGAAAAACTTGCGTTTCCGAAGAACCTGGACCAGTGGTTGCAGGCTCTGCGTAGCAGGGGAGCCGCGCTGTGATCGAGCCGTTGGAAATACGATCGCCCCGCGTGTTCGCTATGCTCGATATCGCCCAATAGCCCCGTTGCTGCAAGGTTCGCCCGTATGGGGTGGAGGAGACAGAGATGAAGAACGACAAGTCGATGATCCGCCTGGCTCTGTTGGCCATGGTCGTGGCGTTGCCCGGCGCTGCAACCGCGGCCGTCTCTCCCGGCGCCTCGGCCGCGCTCTGGCAGGGAGGCAAGGCTACCCCCGCGGGGGACGCCAAGGAGAAGGCCATCGAGGTCGCCAAGCTCTCGAAGGATCTCGCTGCCGCGGTCCGAGCCAAGGCCAGTCGTGACGGGGCCGGCGTCGCGGTCCTCGACAAGCTCAGCGCAATGTACCCCAAGCTCGACGACAAGTTGAAAAAGGCTGTTGCCAAGGCCGTGTCGCGTGTGTTCCGCGCTCGACGCAAGCCGGACGAGGTTGTCCTACTCCTGGCCGCCGGTGAGGCCCTGTCGCGCTATGGCAAGCCCGGAGCGAACGCGTTGGCGAAGGTCGTCGAGAACAAAAAGTTCCGTAAGCGGGATTGGTCGGCGTTCCGGTCGCAGATGGTGCGACTGCTTGGGCGGCCAGCCGAGCCAAAGCACATCAAGCTCCTGATCGACATCGCCCTCAAGGACAACGACGATCAGGCACGCGCCAAGGCTGGCGAAGCGCTCGGCGATTATGCGGTCTTCGACCAAAAAGTGCGCAAGCCGATCGTGGACAAGCTCGTCAAGGGGCTCAACGAGGCATACTCACAGGCCAAGGCGAACATCGATGCCAACGATCTCGGGCGTAAGGTCTGGGAGGATCGGTTTGCGGCGATTCAGGATCCCTGGATCAAGAGTTTGACGAAGCACACCGGGCAGTCGCTCAAGGAAGTCCTGGACTGGGTCAAGTGGTACCAGAAGAACAAGCGCAAGAACTGGGACAAGTTGGGCTTCCGCGGGGTCGCCGCAAAACCAAAGTAGCGGTTCGCCGGCGCGGCCGGCGCAGTGCGCGCGCCGCGTGGATCGTCCTCGTGCTCCTCGCCAGTTGGTTCGCTCTGGCATGGGGCGCGGAGGTGCGTGCCCGCAACACGGCGGAGCGACGCACCGACGAACTTGCCGCGCAGCTCGAGCGACTCCGCGGCGCGCGTGGTCGGGCGCAGCAGGAGCGCGACGAGGCCCGTGCGCGGCTGGCGCGGCTGGAGCGCCGATTCCTGCGCACCGAACAGTTGCGCGGTCGCACCGCGGATACGGTTGCCCAGTTGGAGCGCCAGCTCGAACAAGCGCGCGAGCACAAGCGCCAAGACAAGAAGCGGCACGACGCGGCCCCGGTTCGCGCGGCCGAACTCACCAAGATTCGTGCCACGACCGAGCTACTGCGTCGCCTCAACTACATTCTGCGTACCTCCGGTGGGGACCATCTGCGCGTTCACGAGATCGGTCGTCGCGACGGCAAGCTGCTGCACGATGTCCGGATCCTGTCGATCGGTGAGGAGGCCGTGCCGAACGGGCTCTACGTCGCCGACACTTGCGAGATCGAACTCGACCGCGCGCGTGGTGTTGTGGGCTTGGTCATGAAGGGGGTCACGCGAGTCCTCGGTGGGGTCCACCTGCCACGGCTCGACAGCGAGCGGCTCGAGTTCGAGGCTAGCGACCCACATCGTTTCGAGCTCGAACTCGCCGACCTGGTCAAGCCGATCGGGTCCTATCCCAAGCCGCGGGTCATCCCGGCTCCGAAGGCCAACGAACTCCTCGAGCTCGCGCTCTGGCGCGATCGACTGAGCGCTTTCATGGATTACGTCGCGGGCGACGATGAGTTCGAAGTACACCGGCTGGGCCGCGTGCGGGCTGGAGCGTTCGAGTCCGTGGAATTCCTCGGCTACACGGCCCACGGCGTGTGGAACAAGCGCCTCAAGGCGGCCAAGCTCGAGGTCTGGTGCGACCTCGACACCGACCACGTCGAACTGCGCCTCTATGATGGTTTTCTCGAGACCAGCATGGGCCGAATCCGCTTTCCGAAGGAGCGCTGCTATCGACATCCGCTGCCCGGGATCCTGCGCAACAAGACCGAGAAGTTCCTGACCGGCTACGTGCATCACTTCCACTCGACTGCAGACGCCGCCGCGAAGTGATCGACCGCGGGCGTTGTCCTCGCTCATACCTCTTACCGCGCCGTGTCCCCGGCGTTCAGCTTGGAAGGATTCCTGCGCTGCGGGCGCGCAGCTGGCCGCAGGCTCCGTCCACATCTTGGCCGCCGGAGCGGCGCACGGTGGCGACGATCCCAGCGGCGCGCAGCTTGCGCACCATGGCGACACCGTGATCCCACGCCGGTCGATCGAAGGCGAACCCTTGGACTCGGTTGTAAGGGATGAAGTTCAGGATCGCATTTCGGCCGAGCAGCAGCGGAATCAGGCGCGCGACCTCGTCGTCGCCGTCATTGATGCCGCGTAGTAGGGTCCATTGGTATTGCACCGGATGGTGGATGCGATGGGCGTAGGTATCGGCCGCGGCTACGAGGCTCGCTGGGTCCATGCCCGGCGCGCGCGGCAGTAGCTCCCGGCGTTTGTCGGCGAAGGTCGTGTGTAGCGACAGCGCCAGGGCCGGGCGCACGTCGGCGGCCGGCAGCCGTTCGAAGACTGCACGCGAGCCGACGGTGGAGAACACCAGGTTCTTGTGGGCGATCTGACCGGCGTTGCCGAGGTAGCGAATTGCGAGCAGAACTGCCTCGAGGTTATGCGCCGGTTCGCCCATGCCCATGAACACGACGCGAATGACCCGCCGCATGCGACGCGCCAGCGCGACCTGGGCCAGGACCTCGCTGACCTCGAGGTTGCGCAGCAAGCCCGACTCACCGGTCTTGCAGAACACGCAGCCGACCGCACATCCGACCTGCGTGGACACGCAGAGCGTGCCGCGGTCGAGCAGGACGCTTTCGACGCGCAAGCCGTCGGCGAGCTCGATCAGTAAGCGACAGGATCCGTCGGCACTGGGATGTGTGGAGACCGTTCTCGCGACGCCGTCGAGAAGCGTCGTCAGCCCGTCGAGGGCAGGGAGCAGGCTGGAGGGAAACGCGAACGCGGGGTGCCGGGCGAACGCGTCGAGGCCTTGGCCGCCGAGCCAGGCGCGCAGCATGAGCTCGATGTGTGTGCCCTTGGCGCCGGCGGCCAGGGCTCGCTGTTCGAGTGCGGCGAGGATCTTCACGCCCGTTGGTACTCCGGGTACTCGGCGAGCAACGCGTCGAGCGCCGGCTGGCCAGCGGCCGCGGCGGCGGCGTGGGCTAGCACGGCATGGGCGAACGGCTCGGTGATCAGGTCTTCGAGGCGCGCGTCGCGATAGGGGCGTAGTTCGGTGGTGGAGTAGGTGCGCGCGCTGGCGAGTTCCCGAGGACCGAACTGGGCAAGGATCCAGTCGTCGAGCAGCCGTCCTCCGAGCACGGCGACGTAGGCCCGGACCCCGTCACCGACACGCGCCTCGAGTGCCACGATGTCCTTCTTGCCGAAACGGATCGAGCCAGCTTCGGTCGTCTTGACCTCGATTGCGAAACGGTCACCACCGAGCTGGAACTCGAGGTCGATGCCCTGCGTGCTCCGTTCGACCAGCGAGCCGACGCCGGCTTCGAGGAAGGCGAGTGCCAAGAGTTTCTGCACGAGCTTCCCGTACGCCTGCCCCGCGGTCTCGCGCAAGGCGTTCAGCCGGCGCCAAACCGCTGGCCTCATAGCACCGCCTCCTCGACGATGCGCACGCCCGCGGCCGCGTCCGGGGCGAGGTGGACGAATCTTCGGCCGATCATGGCCTGGTCGCGCAGCGCATCGACCAAGGGACTGGGCATTGCACCCACGATGACCGGGCAGCGATCGGCGATGCGCTCGATCGCACGAGCGAGTCCGATCTGGCGGTCGTCGTCGAGACTCTGCGT
>CAYSWE010000469.1:0-4177 GCA_964434515.1 uncultured Phycisphaerales bacterium
CGAGCGTCGACACATGCAGCGTAGTCGGGATGACGTCATTGCTCGACTGGCTCATGTTGACGTCGTTGTTGGGGTGCACGACGGAGCGATCGCCCAACGCACCGCCGAGGATGGTGACCGCGCGGTTGGCGATCACTTCGTTGGCGTTCATGTTGGTCGACGTTCCCGATCCGGTCTGAAAGATGTCGATCGGAAAGTGCTCAAGAAGCTCACCGGCGGCAAGCTCGCCCGCGGCAGTGCAGATGGCCTCGCCCTTTTCGGGATCGAGCTTGCCCATCTCCATGTTGGCGCGCGCACAGGCGAGCTTCACCAATCCAAGCGACTTGAGAAACGCCGGCGGCAGCGGATAGCCACTGACCGGAAAGTTCTCGACCGCGCGCGCTGTCTGCGCACCATAGAACGCGTCGTTCGGGACGCGCATGTCACCCATCGAGTCCGACTCGATGCGAAAGTTCTCGACCACGGGTTCCTCCTCGCCATGCTCGGCGAGCCAGAGTTTCCCAACTACATAGCACCACGAACGAGGCGATTCGAGCGCGTGCCCGAGTTCCAGGCCATTCTGCAGAGCGCCGCTCCCAAGGTCGGCGAGCGCGTGCTGTGCCTGGCGCCACCCGGCGACCTGGGCGATGTGCTGCGTCGCTTCGTCGCACGAGCGACGCCCGAGGGCCGCGTCGTCGGGTTGGTGCGCGGCGATCCGTGGATCCAGGCCGACATTCCGCCTGGTGTCGAAGTCCACGACGGCATCCCGGAGCGGCCGAGCATCGTGCGCGGCCCGTTCGATCTCGTGGCCATCTGGGGCAGCACACCGTTCCTCGACGGCCTGGAGCCCCTGCTGGCTCCGATCTACGCCGCACTGCGTCCAGGAGGGCGATTGGCCATCGACCTGCCCGCCTATGGATTCTCACCCGTGTTGCAGGCGTGCGACCCACGCGCCGCAGGCTGGTGCTTGCCAAGCGTCGCCACCTTTCGCGAGGCGCTGACCGACCAGGGCTTCCGCGATGTGCAAGGCGTCGCGCGCATCGATGTGACCACCTACGAAACACTCGCAGAACTCCTCGGCGAGTTGGCCAGGCCAGTCCCTCTCGCCTTCGAAGGCCCCGTCGGCAACGAACTCACCGCCACCCTGCGCGCCAACCTCGCCCGCGCCTTCGAAGGCGACACAGAACTCTCGCTCGCACGGCGCCACGCCGCGTTCCTCGCAATCCGCTAGCAGCCGGTGGCGACGAACGCACCGCTGAAGGCAAGTTGCAGGACCTGCTCTGGCCTTCCTCGACGGCGGCTCGTGCACCCCACAGATTGCGCGATCAGGTCTCGCCGGGGAAACCGGCCGGCCGCGATCCAATGCCCGGATCTCGGGCCATCCAGGACGTCAACGGTATCGACGCCATGGGAGATTTCTGGGGGCGCGCAACTCCCTATGATCTGCATGCTGTTACCTACTGGTTGGGTCAGAACACATTGGAGACTCCATGAGAAAAGCCCCCCCGTCTAAGCTATGGACAGGACATGACCGAGACAACCCCGGCCGCGCTACGCGTGCTGCTGCCTATCATGCTTGCGTGCGTGGCAACCGTCGGCGTGGCGAACGCCCAGTTGACACCGCCCGCGCGCCCCTTGAACCCGCTCGGCGGCAGCGCCAAGGAATTAGCAAGAAGGGCGCACTTCCGTCTCGTGTGCCTGGCGATCCAGTGCGAGGACTGGACGAAGCTCTACAAGGCGATTGGCGTCGCGAATGCAATTCGCGATGGGCGGATCTACAAGCGCGGCCTTAAACGCCGCATTCCCGGTGGCGCTACCGGCGCCAGGACCGATCCCGACCTGGGCTCAGGCACGACCGGGGATGGGAGTTGGACGTCGTCTCCTGGCAACAACATCGCGACCGATCAGGCATCTTGGGGCGTGGGCCTCAACACCGGGAACGCGACTTTCGGAGCCGCGGGTGTCGGTGCGACGGGAGAGGCGACTCTCGCCGGCGCGCTTGCGCATGAGCACACTCACGAGGACGATGAATACGACTTCAAGGACGGTAAGCCAAAGACGCCCGCCGATGCCAAGAAGCTCGCGTGCGAGGAGGTGAAGGGCGCCGCATGTGAGATCAAGATCTTGAAGGCCTTCAAGAGTGGCAAGTGCCTCACCGCCGCCGAACTGGCGGCCGCAAAGCCGGTGCTGTGCAAACGAATCAAGGACCTGGAGGAGTTCAAGAAGGACCAGGAGAAGAAATGCAACGGCTAGCTGCACTGCTCTTCGGCTCTGTATTCTTCTGCATCAGCGTCCACGCGCAGGAGCGACGGGACCTACAATACGCTTCCGTGGTCTACCATCACCCGAATGCCGCGGCCGCAACCGAAAGCGGAGGCGTTCGAATCGGGGCGGGATCCAACGTGGTCGAATGGTACTGGCGTGTGTATGCAAGCGCGAGCCCTGGCGAGACCTCACACACGTTGTCGACCCTCCCGGCTTTCCGGGTGGGCACCATTTCGAACGTCGGCAATCGTCGATTCCTTATCTCTGGCAAGAACGGCACCGTAGGCGTCTTGATTCGTTTGCGGTGCGTCGAGACGCCAAGCCGCAAGGTGATTGTCGATGAGATAAAGACATACCCCGGCAAGGACTGGCTGCGGGCGGCCTGGGACTCTACCGAGAATCGCCTGTACGCCGTGGACGCGACGGCAAAGCAAGCCCACTTCGCGACTTGGACCGGTGCGGCGGCCTGGCTACCGAACTCGTTCAGCGTGATTCCCACGGATCCGAGCTTCCCGCCACTGCAAGGCGATCTGCTCGACTGGCGGCTTGCGGCGATGGGGCAGTCCTTGCCGGGAGTGGCCTTCAACTATCCGCCTTCGCCGAGGTTCTATCACTTGCGCCAGGAGAGCGGACAATGGGTCCACTCCTTGACCGCCCTGAGTCTTGGCTTGAATGTGGCCGACCGCGATGGACTTAGCACGACGTTGGTCAAGGTCGTATCGCCCACGACGGACTCGTTCGAGATCGTGGACGGCGCGGGCACGGTTGTCGCGTCTGGACAGATCAGCCAACCCGGCGTTCCCGTGTCCGTGCAGCCGACTCCCGCGTTGGCCCCCGGCGGCGCTTATCTGCTTCGCAAGACAGGCGAGACGGGAGGCGCCCTCTTTCATCCGCTGCTCAGGTATGGCAACCCTATACCGTTCGGGAATCTCAGTGTCGGTCGCGGGCGCCTGCCACAGGCCGTCGTCGGTGACCCGATGTTCGCTTCGAGCGCGCGAGTGGTGCTCACGCCGGCTTCGTCACAACAACGATTCCTCGGCGCACAACTCTGGCTTGGCGTGGAAGGGATCGATCCGGTGATCATTCAAGGCAACGTCGCAATTCTCCAGCCGGCGGCAATCATCGATTTCGTCGTGACGCTGGAGGCGGATGACACGACTGCCGGCGCTGCCTACCCGCTGCCGATTCCGGATGATCCGAATCTCGCGGACACGGTGCTTTTGTTTCAGGTCATCGTGATTCATCCCAACGGCGTCGACGTCGCGATCTCGGACGTCTTCGGGACCAAGGTCGTCCCAGCCGGCGCAGCAGCAGCCAAGTCGGCAGCACCGCCGCCGGCAGTCCGCGAGAAGCTTACGGAACTGACCAAGGTTTGGCGCTTCGTCAGAGAGACAAAGTCCAGGGGGCTCTCGAAGGCCAGCAAGGAACGCGTGGACGCGATCAGGCGGAGAATCCTAGAGCGCGTCAAGCGAAGGCGTTGAACGCATAAGCGTGAGCGCTTAGCCAAGAGCACGGGGGCCGGGGGGGCGTAGACCGCGTCCCCGGATCTCGTCAGCTACGCTTGCAGGGCGGCGACCACCTTTTCGAGGATGGCGTCGCGATGGCGGAGCCTGAGCCGCGTATCGTCTGCTTCGTGGCGCGCCTTCATCGCGGAGTTCACGACGGCCGGCTACGCGGCCAAGACGATCTCGCTCTGAACGAAGCCACGAGTTTTGGGCCGCGCGCCTGACAGCGACGGTCGTGTCTCACGCTTTCTGAGCGGGAGTCGATGGGCTCGCAAACCGCGAACTGAAAATCGCCGGAATTGAATTCAGCGCTGCAGCAAGACTCCCCAAATGCCGTTGAGGCCAATATGAACTGCTATTTCCTTCGGTGAGTATTGGACGCAATGTTAGGTATATGTTAATATGCTCCATGCCTGAGTTAGAGCGAA
>CAYSWE010000470.1:0-4174 GCA_964434515.1 uncultured Phycisphaerales bacterium
TCTTTTACGGCGTGTTCCTGCAGCGAATCTGGTACGAGGCCGGCCTCAACGAGCGCAACGAGCGCGTTGAGAAGATCGTCCCGCTCTTCATCGCCGACACGATGCACCATTGGAAACTCGTCGACAACCCGAGCAACTACTGGATCAGGCTTGTCCTCGCGGGAATCGCAGTCTCCCTGGTTGGACTCGTAGTCTTCTTGGTATTCAAGGACAGCAAGGCGGACCAGGAAGTCCGCGCGCGAATTCTTGAGCGCCGCAAACGACGTCGCGGCGCGCGGTAATGGCCATCGAACTCGCACTGTCCGCCCCGCCCGGCAACCAACCGGGCACGCGTGTTCTGATCGAGCGCGGATTGTTTGCTCGACTGCCCGCGCTCCTCGGCGAGCATATCGGCGCAAAGGAACACATCGTCATCGCGGACGCGGGTGTTCTCCGCCTGTGGCGCGGCTCGCTCACGCTCGATCCCCCGTGCGGCGTCGTCGAGTTGCCCGACGGTGAGGCCGCGAAGACGCCGAGCGTCCTGATCGACGTGTGCCGCACGCTCGTCGAGAGCGGACTGCCCCGCGATGGCTACATTGTGGCGATCGGCGGTGGAGCGACCGGCGATCTGGCCGGGCTCGCCGCCAGCCTCCACCTGCGCGGCGTCCCGATCGTGCAGGTCCCCACAAGCCTCGTCGCGATGGTCGATGCCTGCCTCGGCGGCAAGTGCGCAATCAACATCCCCGAGGGCAAGAATCTGATCGGCACGTTCTGGAACCCGAGCCTCATGCTCGTGGATCCGAACCTGCTCTCGACGCTACCGGAGGTAGAGTTCCGTGCCGGTCTCGGCGAAGTCGCGAAGTATGCCATCGGTTTTTCGATGGACCTGCTCGAACTGCTCGAGGCCTCCGGCCGCGGCAGCCTGGACGTCCCTGTAGTCGTCGAGACGTGCCTTCGCCTCAAGGCCGACGTCGTGCAAAGAGATCCATTCGAACGGCACGAGCGAGCGCTGCTGAACCTCGGACACACGACCGCGCATGCCCTCGAATCCTGGGCGGCCGAGCACGACGAACGCATTCCGCATGGGCTCGCGGTCGCCGTCGGCCTACGCGTCGCGCTCGATCTTGCCCTGCAGCGCGTAACGATCGCCGAGCACGAACACACACGGGCCAACCGCCTACTCGACCGGCTCGGCCTGCCGGCGATCCTGAGCGACCTGACCGCGCGCACTCCGACTCGAGAGACGCTCGCCGGTTTCCTTGCACGCGACAAGAAGGTCATCGACGGCAGCCTGCGCTTTGTGCTACCGAATGCGCTCGGCCACTCGAAGCTCGTCACCGTGGACGCCGAAGCGCTCGCCGACGCGATCCTCGAACGGCAATCACACCACTAGCGCGGCGACTCAGCGAGGAACGCCAAGGCTGCCGCGACTCGTTGCGCAACGCGCTCCTTGCCGAGGAGATAGACGATGTCGAACAGCCCTGCGCCAACCGCCGATCCGGTCAGCGCGGCGCGGATCGGATGCACGAGCTGACTGAATCCGATGCCGAGCTGGTCGGCAACGCCGCGAGCGGCGTGCTCGAGTTCGGATGGTCGGGTCCACTCGAAGCCATCGGGCAGCGTGCGTGCCTCCCCGTCCGGCAGGCGAAGCGCGTCGACGATCGCCGGTCGATTCGGCCAAGAAGGCGGCAAGCGCACGGCATCGAGGCTCCCGCTCCAGGCACGCAAGTAGTCGGCGACCTCGGGCTTCTTGCGGAGGTTTTTTTGTGCCTTGGCATCGTAGTCGAGCTGGTCACGGAAGAAGAACGCGACCTTCTCCGGGAGCTGGGAATAGAACTCGATGCGTTCCTGGTAGCAGGCGACGACGTTCTCGACCCACGGACGCCCGACCTCGGCCGCCTGCGCCGTCAAGAGCGCTGCCCGATCGAGAAACGGCACGACACGGTCCGCGAGCTGTTCCACCGAGCTGGACCGAATGTACATTCCGCACATCCAAGTCATCTTTTCTTCGTCGAACACCGAGCCGCTGCGACCGAGCTTGGCTAGGTCGAATTGTTCGATCGCCTGCTCCATCGAGAAGATCTCGGTCTGACCATCAAAGCTCCAACCGAGCAGCGTGAAAAAGTTGACCAGAGCCTCGGGCGGATAACCCTGCGTCTTGTAGTCGAGGACGTTGGTCTGCGCCTTGCGCTTGCTGAGCTTCTTGCCGTCCTTGCCGAGGATGAGCGGCAGGTGCGCGAAGCGCGGCGGCTCGGCGCCGAGAGCTCGGAACACCAACAGCTGCTTGACGGTGTTGACGAAGTGGTCTTCACCACGGATCACGTCGGTGATCTGCATGTCAATATCGTCGATCGTGCTGCACAGGTTGTACAGCGGGCTGCCATCGTTGCGCAGCATGACCCAGTCATCGATCTGCGTCAGGTCGACTTCGACGTCACCCTTGATCGCATCGTGAACCACGACCTTTCCCTCGGGGACCGCGAAGCGCACGACATGTGGATCGCCTGCCGCGATCCGCGCCGCAGCCTCCTGCTTGGGCAAGTTGCGATAGCGCCGATCGTACATCGGCACGCCGACGCGCTCCTGCATGATCGCGCGCCCTTCCTCGACCTCCGCAGGTGTCGCGAAGCACGGATACGCGTAACCTGCCGCCACGAGCTGCTGCACGCGCTCGCGATAGGCCGACAAGCGTTGCGACTGAAGGTAGGGCCCGAAAGGGCCACCGTCGGCCAAACCGGACTCAGGCCCCTCGTCCCAATCGAGCCCGAGCCAGCGCAGCCCTTCGAGAATGTCCGCGAGACTCTCCGCGGTCGAACGCGCCTGATCGGTGTCGTCGATTCGCAAGACAAAGACACCGCCCGTGGCACGAGCGTGCAAGAAGTTGTAGAGCGCTGTCCGCACGGTGCCGATATGGAGCGGACCGGTCGGCGACGGCGCGAAACGAACGCGCACGGTGTTCGGGTTGGACATGGGATAGACCAAAAGACGTGTCGACGGACCGGACTACTTGCCGCGGATGGACTCGATCGCGGTGTTGACTGCGGCATGCACGTGCTTGGATCGGTCAAAGCTCAGCATGCTGTCGAGCTTGCGCAACGCGTCACCGGCATCGGGCCCGATCTTGCCGAGCGCAGTTGCCGCGCGCATGCGGACGAACTCGTCGTGACTGTCGAGCGCCTTGATGAGCCGTGGCACGGCGGCCTTGTTGCCACGCCAACCGAGCGCCTCGTACGCGGCGTAGCGCACGGTCGGATCACCGTCATCGAGACGCTCGATGAGTTTGTCGAACGCGCCGTCTTGGTCATGGCAAACGCGCCCAATCGCCATGACCGCCGCGAGCCGCAGATCCACGCTCGTAGAATCGAGCATGCGCACCCATTGGGGATACCCGGGCTTCGCTGCATCGCCGAAGCGCATCAACGCCAGCGGCGCGGCGCGGCGAACTTCGGCCGAGTCGTCCGCGAGCAGGCGCAGGATCGGCGGCACGGCCGCGCTGGCCGGCTTTCCGATCACCTGCAGCGTGCGCAGAATCATGAGCCGCGTCGCGACAGGCGGCGCGGACTCGAGTCGCTTGAGCAGCTCCGGAACCGCAAACGCACCTAGGATCTCGAGTCCGTCAGCGGCCCGGCCACGCTCCCGAAGACTCTTGCTCTGAAGCCGCTCCACGAGGAGCTTTGCAGCCGGAACTGCATGTCCGCCAAGCCTGCGCAGAACCCCCTGCATGCGAGCCGCCACGCGCCCCGTATCGGTACACATGAGGTCCACGAGCTTGGGTAAGACCGGAACTGCCAACGGCCCCATCGCTCCCATCGCCGCGGTCGCGGCGAGCCGCACCGACTCCGCGTCGTCGGAGAGAGCGTGCTTCAATACCGGAAGAACTTCGGGAACGCCGACGTTCATCCCGGCGAAGACTTGCAGGGCCGCGGTGCGCACGGCGACATCCGGATCCCGACACAGAGCTATCAGGCGAGCCGCACCCTTGCGAGCCGGGTTGCCAATCGCTTTCAGCTCACCCATCGCCACCAATACCAGGTCCTTGTCCGTGTCCCGCGAATCGAGCTGCTCGAGCAACGCATCGAGCCCCGGAGCACCGAGCATCCGCAGAGCCGTCGCCGCGGCACCACGCAAGTTTGAGTCCTTGCTGTGCATCGCTGCAACGACGACATCCAGTTGCCGCTTGCTGGGAGGACGGAAC
>CAYSWE010000471.1:0-4162 GCA_964434515.1 uncultured Phycisphaerales bacterium
CGGAAACGCTGCACGTGCCACCGCACGCGCGCCCGCGTAGAGCGCCAAGAAGTTGAACAAGCGCCAGAGCACGCTCCCGAGAATCGGGCCGCAGGCCGCAAAGGGCGCAAACATCGCCGCGGCGAGCGGCGGATAGCGAAAGCACGTGTCTACGCCATACATCGGCCGCCCACTCTCGAAGGCCGTAGCAGCACCGGCGTAGACCTTGAGGTAGACGTTGTTGTGGTATGGGTTGTGACCGAACACCAAGCGAATGGCAATCCCCGCAGCTGCGGCAATCCAGACCCCGATCACGATCTTCTCCCACCTGGATCGGGTGCTCACCATTCCTGCGACGATAGCGCCTCGCCTCCGGCCCGGAAGCTCGGAGTCGGGCATCCGCCGCGCCGGAGGCAGGAGTCAGAGTGCGGCGGCGCCGTGACAAACAACCCAGGTTGGCACCCTGGGTTGTTCGAGTTGCGTCGTGGAGTCGAGAGAACCGGGGCTACCCAACCAGCCAGGTCCTGTGGGAATGCAAGCAGTGCACCAGAGACCAAACCGCGGTGTCGCGGAATCCCTCAGCACTACGCGCCGGTGCGGGGCCCCGTGGGCTCGCTACCTGCCGATGAACCACTCGGTGCCGTTGGACATGCCGTTGATGCCGGCGCTCACGTTGAAGCCCACGCCCTGCCAGTCGAGGATCGTCCCCGTGAAGGCTGGGTTGGCCGGGATCGGCACCGAGAACTGTCCCTTACCGCCAGGAATGAAGAAGACCTGGAGGAACGGTGGCCGAACCAAGAGATCACCAAACGGCGTCGTGAGCGGGGGCAAACGGCCTTGGCCGAGAAGCAGCAGGCCGGCGACGGCGCCATTGAACTTCGAGTCGAAGTCGAGCTTGGCCGTTGCGCCGAGCTTCGGCAGACCGATGGTTGTCAGGATCGGCACGGCGGTGTTGCCAGCGACGTGGATAAACACACGACCCATGACTCCCGTGGACTGGTTGATGACGCCGAGGCCCTTGTTGATGCGAGAATCCGAGTTCATCCACAGGCGATTCAGGGTGATGGCCTGACCGCGCACCGTCGACTTGAAGGCGCCTGGACCGTAGGAGTTGCGGAACGGCGAGCCGGCAGCCGCCCCGTGGCCCGCACCCAGAACACCGACCCACTGCCCCTTCTTGACGAGGATGAGCGACGAAGGCCTCAGGATTGTATTGGCCTTGCCGCTGCCGTGGAACTTCACGTCGGCGGCCTTGACCGTGTAGGGACCAGTCGGTGGCGCGGCCAACACGTAGCACGTGACAGTCTGGTCCGTTTGCTTCGGCGTAAACGTGTTCGCGGCTTGGAACCCCTGAATGATGAACGTCGTCGGAGCGACGAAGTAGAAGCCGCGCACGGCAGTGGCACTGCTGAAATGCGCAGTGTTCGGTGGAAGGTCGATCGGCGTCGGCGCTGGCTTGTTGGTCGTGCCCTTGCCGTAGTCGATCGCAGTCGCGTCCGACGGGTTGACGCGGATGAAAGCCTTCTTCGTGACCTTGGATGCCGGATTCGTACCGTCCGTCGTCGTCAGCGTGACGTCGAACGTCTTGTCGAAGCCGGTCGCCGTAAACGTGAACTTCGGGTTCTGCAGCCGCGAGTCGATCACGTTGTCGCCGTTGAAGTCCCACGCCCAGGTCTTGACCGGCGGGTTCGACGTGAACGTCGTGTCCTTGAACTGCACGGCCAGGGGGCTCTTGCCCTTGGTCGGGGTCGCAGAGAACGAGCTGAACAAGCCCTTACCGAGCGTGTAGATGAACGAGCCGTTCCAAACGCGTGGCGAGAACAACCCTCCCGAGAACGCAACGTTCGAGGCCTTGCCCAGGTTCAGTTTGAGGTCCGCGTTGGCGTAATTCTGGTTTGTGCCATTGCCGTTCGTGTACCGATGGCCGCTACCGCCCGACTCGATCGCGATGCCGTACTTGCCCGGAGTCAGGATGAACGGGGCCGCCAGTGTGATCATGGTCCTGTTGTTGAGTCCGGCGCTAACCGCCTTCCCGTTGTCTTGACCACGGAGTGTCCAGGCCGACTTGGTGGTCTCCTTGCCGACACTTGTCGTCGGCGTCGTGTAGACCTTGAACTGAACCGCTGCGGTCCCGATGTAGTTGGTTTCGAACGCTGTGATGCGGATTGCGTTGATGACATCGATGTCGAAGTAGACAGCGCCGCCAGCCGCGCCACCGTTGTTCGACGCGAATAGAGTCGTGAGCTTCCTGGTCTGAGCTTGCGCGGAACCAATTGTGAGGGCAAGCGCCAGCCCAGCGAATAGAGAAAGAGTCTTCATGGATGTTAACGAGTTAGAGAACTATGGAGAGGAGCCTCTTGGCTCCGAGAAATCCGCACCAGGCCACAAGACAACCGTATGACGAGCGGAGGTACGGACGTAGGCCTGAGAATAACAGGAATCACCGACCGACGACGGCAGTCTACCGCTTTTCCGTCTGCTCCGCGATCCGCGAGTGTTCGCGCTTCGCCTCGGCTGGCACGTCTTTGCCGGCGACCGGCGGCAGCCCGCCCCCCCACCAGCACGACCGGTAAGCCCCATCGCGACGTGCGTTGCAGGGCGGTGATCCGCGCCAACACGATGCGTCACGGGAAGCACCGGCTTCCCCGCCGCGAGATAGCAAGCCGCCGAGGATGCCGCCGCGATCCCGCGCCCGAAAACACGAACCGATCCTCCCGCGAGCCCGTAGACTCCGGCGATGGTTCAGAGTTCGCCACCTGCCGCGTCGGGGGCAGGAGTCTCACTGAGCGACGATCGAAGCGCAGGCCGCACGGCGCGATCGATCCTGGTGCTCGTGCTTCTCGTGGTCGCCTGCAAGATTGCGCTCGCCCTCCTCGCGCCCGTCATCTGCCAGGAAGCCTATTACTCGGAGTATGCCGCGCACCCAGCGCTCTCCTACTTCGACCACCCGCCGATGACGGCGTGGAGCATCTGGCTGGGGCGCCGAATCTTCGGGTTCAACGTGTTGGGACTCCGCGCTGCGACGCTGGTGTTCTCCACCGGCACAGCCCTGCTCGGCCTCTTGCTCCTGCGTTGGCTCCGCTGCAACGACCGCGGTCAGCGCATCTGGCTGCTCGCCAGCATCGCCGTGCCAGCGGCCTCGTTTCCCGGGTTGCTGGCCATGACCGAGGCGCCACTGCTGTTCTTCTGGACACTCACTCTGGTTGCGCTCTGGCGAGCTCGCGAAGGTCAGCTCCGATGGTGGCTCCTCGCCGGGCTCGGCGCCGGCGGCGCGCTGCTGAGCAAGTATCCAGCGGCGTTCTTGCTGCCGGCGGGCATCCTGGTGTTCCTGTTCGATGCTCGCATGCGCCGGCAGCTCCTGCGTCCGGGGCCATGGCTCGCCGTTCTGGTCGCAGGCCTGCTGTTCTTGCCGGTCGTCTACTGGAACGCGCAGCACGACTGGGCCTCGTTCGTCTTCCAAACCAAGCAGCGCTACGACGAAGACCACGCCACCCTGCACTGGCCACTCCAGTTGCTCGGCGGGCAGATTCTCACGCTCACGCCCGTTGTCTTTGCGTGCATCCTCCTCGCCACGCTTCGCTCGCTCCGAGACTGGCGCCGCGACGTGAGTGCGCGCTGGCTGCTCGCCTTCGGCCTGCCTCTGCCGCTCTTCATGATCTCTCAATCCCCGTGGGTTCACGTCAAGCTCAACTGGCTGCTACCGGGCTACGTCGGCCTCGGCCTCGCGACCGTCCTCTGGTGGTCGCGCCCCGGCACAGCCGAGCGCTACCCGCGTCTGCGCAGATCCGGTCGAGCCGTCGCGATGGCGACGCTGGTGTTGACGTTTGTCGCCGCCCCCTTGGCCCACATTCTGCCCTGGTCGTGGGGGAACACATGGACCGGCTGGGGCAAAATCGCGACGCGCGTCGACTACTGGCGCAACCAACTGCAACACGAAGCGGAACGGAAGCCGGGCGCCAGCGTGTTCTACGCTGTGTGGTCCTACAAGAATGCGTCGTCGCTCGCCTATGTGCTGCGCAAGCGTGGAGACTACGGCCGGGCGCCGCTCTTGACGCGCAACGTGTTCGGTGAGGGTGCGCTCGAATACGACTACTGGACGCAGCCAAACCAGCTCATCGGGCAAGATGCAGTGCTCGTCATTCGCGCCCGCCCCAAACGCCACGACCCAAGCGTCCTCGAACGG